>JBFHGS010000109.1:0-15408 GCA_041582995.1 Desulfopila sp.
GAAAACACTTATTATTGAAGGTATGCAATCAATTCTCTCAGGTGAAAATCCACGCATCATGGAACAGAAACTTCATTCTTTCATTGCTCCCAAAATGCGGGAATCGACCTTCAAGTAAGGTGACAATATGGCTGAAGAACAACAAGCTATACCAGAAGAAAAAAAACAAAAACCGCAGAAATGCCCTGTAGGAGCTCCCGCATGGATGGTCACCTACTCTGACCTTGTAACTCTGCTCCTCACTTTTTTTGTGCTCCTGCTGTCGATGGCCAGCATGGATCCTGTCCGGTTTACTGAGGCTTCCAGTTCTCTGAAAGACGCCTTTGGCATGCACGCTCGACCCGCTCATGTTGAATTTGCCTTACCCATACTGCCTTCACCGCCTATAACAAAGTTCACACCGGTACAGCAGGCTATGACGACGAAGGTCTACGAACGAGTTAAGTCGCAACTTGATCTTATGAAACTGAGCGAAGAAGTTGATGTCGTCGAAAAAGACAGTGAAACTATAATTTTACGTGTAAATGACTCTGTTCTATTTAAAACCGGCCAATCAAGCGTTTCTCCGAAATCATATCCGGTTCTTCGTAATATCGCAGACATCATCCGGCCGCTCCCGATGAAACTCAAAGTTGAAGGTCATACGGATGATATCATGATCGGCCAGAATCCACTTGCCAACTGGGATCTGTCAGTGGCCAGAGCTGTTTCAGTCATGCGATTTTTCAAACAGGGCGATTTGTTACAACTCGACAGAATGGCAGCTATTGGCTATGGCTCTGAGTTCCCTGTTGTTCCGAACAAAGATGATGCCACCAGAGCAAAAAACCGGCGTGTCGATTTTGTGCTGCGACTTGATAAGTTACCGGACGAAGAGACTTCTCCTTCAGGTAAAAAAAGCAGTGTGCCTTTATAAGAGCATAATAGGCACAAATATCTGGCAAATACAGCGTATGTATAACGCCCCTATACTCAGAACGATTTGACTGGCACAAGAGCGCCAAAGAGACTATCGGCAAGGAAACCATGGCTGAAAAAAAAGACGCAAAAAAAGATACTGCACCAGAAGGCGGCAGTAAAAAGAAACTCTTCATTATCATTGGTGCAGTGGTCGTTGTCCTTCTTATCGCTGCCGGAGTTGCAGGTTTCTTTCTCCTCAATAAAAAGAAAGCTGCTGAGGAAACCAAAGATCCCGGCCTGGAAGTGCCGGTACCTGAATTAAATCAGAACTCAACCATCGGGCCGATGGTTGATATCAGTGAGTTTATCGTCAACATTATCAGTGGGGAAGCAAACCATTACGTGAAAGCGGCCCTTACCATTGAGTTATCCAATGAAGAGGTGAAGGAAGAAGTCAACAAGCGCATGCCGCAAATTCGTGACTCAATCCTGCTGCTGGTTGGTAACAAAACCTACGAAGAGCTTCAGGATCTACAGGGTAAAAAACAGCTCAAAGCCGAGCTGACAAGTAAGATAAACGGCATATTGCAGTCAGGTAAAGTAAAGGCAATTTATTTCACTGATTTTGTCGTGCAATAAGAATCGGAAGGGACTGCTGTGGAACCTATTCTCTCAAAACATGAAATTTCAGAGCTACTTGCAGCAATCAGGGCAGGCAAGGTTCCGCTTGATCTGGATGACGATATTCGCGGTCATCGACCTCTTGAATGCGAACCCGTCGATCTTTTCAATATTGCGCAGCGTAAAGATGATCAGATTCGCATCCCGAATTTCGACATCATTCTTGACACCTTTTGCAGAAATTACTCAACCTCTCTCAGTAATCAGCTGCAAAGGACCTTCAGCATCACCCGTACTGCCATGGAGAACTGCCAGTACCAGGAGTATCTCGCAACGCACAAAACTCCCGGCTCTATCGGGTTGCTGAGCATGCCTCCACTGCTGCATAATTCGCTTCTGGTGTTTGACCGGCAACTCTCCTACTCCATGATCGAAGTTATGCTCGGAGCTTCATCTGAACTCGATCCGCTGCACCTGGAAAGGCCGCTCACCACCATTGAGTTGTCAATACTCAAAACAGCCATGCGAGACGCCTGTCTTGATATAGACAAGGCTTTCAGGCCACTGACCAACCTCAGGACCAATCTGGTCAAAGTTGAAAACAATACACGACTTGTATCAATCACTGACCCCGAGTCAGAAGTGATGGTCGGTACCTTCCACGTCAAAGTTGACGATCTTTCCGGAGACATTGATCTTGTAATCCCGGCCATGACTCTTGACCCTCTGCGTGAAAAGTTGCGTGAATTGCTCATGGTTGACGTCACAACGCGCGATACCTGGAAAGAAACACTTCAGCGTCAGCTACACCAGTTGACGGTCGATATGGTTGCACAATCCGGAACAGTAACATTATCAGTTGGTAAAATATTACGCCTGAAGGAAGGCGATATCATTCCCCTTGATTATGACCTTAATTCACCGCTCAATATTCTCATTGAAGATCAACTGAAATTCAGAGCTCGACCGGGCACAAGCAACGGAAGAAAGGCAATAAGCATAACAGGCGTACAGCAGGAAGGAGTTTGAAATGGAAAGACCACGAAATCAGGACAACAACGCACGGCCGGCACCAGAAGAATTGAAGGAACTCCTCGATAATGATGATAGAGCAGGCAGCGCATCTGCCCCAAAAAACCTGCAAGGAAATACTGAACAGAGCCGGGGCCTCGATTTTCTGTACGATGTACCCTTACAGATATCAGTCGAGGTCGGTCGCAGCAAGATTCTGCTGAAAGACCTGCTACGGATGGGCGAGGGATATGTCATTGAACTTGACAAGATGGCAGGAGAACCGCTTGATCTTTATGTGAATTCACGCCTTATAGCACGTGGAGAGGCAGTAATGGTCGGAGATAAGTTTGGCATACGCCTTACCGATGTGGTCAGCACCAGCGATCGCATAGCAAAGCTCGGATAAAAAGATGAAACGCGCAAGAATATTCTTCATTACCCTCATTTCATCTTTCTCGGTTCTCCTCCAGCCGGGTTTTGTCAGCGCTGCGGAAACTCCGGCCGATGATATTGCAGCATATTTCCGCGTTATGTGGGGGCTACTGATAGTATTGGCGCTTATACTTGCGCTCTATGCAATCTTTAAAAAACGTTTTTCCATCATCGCCCCCAGAAGCGGCAAAGCTATTCGTGTTCTTGAGATACAGCCCCTGATGCCAAGAAAGTCAATCTGCCTTGTAGAGGTGAGAGGAAAAGAATACCTGCTCGGTATCGGCCAGGATAATATCACCTTACTCGCAGCACTAGATGGCAATCCCCCTGCTTCATTTCAGGAAGCGCTCGATAACTCCAGGGCAAAGTTGTAACCATGATCAGTATTTTCCGCAAAACAGCTGCAGCCATCTCCCGTCCCGGCATTGTTTCCCTTGGTGTTATTGGCTTACTATTTTTCCCGTCAATCTCCGGTGCAGTAGGTTTGCCCACAGTCACTCTTGGCGTGCAGGAGGCAGATACTCCCCAGCAGGTTTCAACAGCCCTCCAGATACTCTTTGTCCTTACGATACTTTCGGTTACACCCGGAATAATCCTGATGACAACCTGCTTTACCCGGATCGTCATCGTTCTCGGTTTCCTGCGTCAGGCAATGGGCACCCAGAACATGCCACCAACCCAGATTATTCTGGGACTTTCTCTTTTCCTCTCGTTTTTTATAATGTCGCCGACCCTCAATGAAATCAATGAACAGGCACTACAGCCTTTTATGAATAACACGATCACTCAGGGCGAAGCATTTGACAAAGCGGTTATCCCTATTCGAGACTTTATGTTCAGCCAGGTCCGCGAACAAGAACTTCGCCTGCTTGCTGAAATCACTCTGGATAACGAACCTATCGATGAAAACGACATTCCCACCATGACTCTCATCCCGGCATTCATGTTGTCTGAGCTGAAACGTGCTTTCCAGATGGGCTTTATGATCTACATTCCTTTTCTGGTAATTGACATGATTGTTGCATCTATTCTCATGTCGATGGGTATGATGATGCTGCCGCCTGTAATCATCTCGATGCCGTTTAAATTGTTGCTTTTCGTACTTGTTGACGGCTGGAACCTTATAGTCGGATCATTGATCAAAAGTTTCGGTGCCTGATATCTGCAACAGAATAACCTGTCCTTTCTCAATTACCTGTTGCAGATGTCTTTACCCGGTTCTGCGCAATTGCTGGAAATGCAGTCTCATTTCAAGGGAGATTCCCCATGACCCCAGACATGGCTATCAATATCTGCCGTAAGGCAATCCAGACCATTCTCATGATTTCAGCCCCCATGCTGCTGGCAGGCATGCTTATCGGACTGCTGGTTTCCACCTTTCAGGCGGCAACCCAGATCAATGAACAGACCTTATCATTCATCCCGAAAATTGTGGCTGTTTTTCTCACCATGCTCTTTTTCGGGCCATGGATCATCGAAGTAATGACAAGCTTTACCATCGGTCTGTTCGAAACGATGGCCTCACTGTAAACAACCACTGTGGACCTTCAACTCTTTCCCATTGAACAGTTTCAACTCTTCCTCGTCGTCCTGGCCCGGGTAGCCGGATTTGTGATTGCAATACCGGTATTCTCTTCCGGTCAGTCTCCTGTACAATTGCGGGTCGCACTGACAGTTGCCATGGCCCTTGTACTCTTTCCCGCCATGTCTCAGGGACTGACAGCAGTAAGTTTTAACCCGGTACCGTTTGTTCTTTTCATTATAAATGAAACTCTACTGGGAGCCCTTCTGGGACTGGTTTCTCGACTCATCTTTACAGCCGTGGAATATGGCGCAACAGTTATCGGCTATCAGATGGGTTTTGCCGCCGCAAACGTCTTCGACCCGACCGGTGAAAGGCAAATTGCCCTTATTTCCCAGTTTCAGAATGTATTTGCAATCCTCATTTTCCTTGCAGTCGACGGCCACCATCTTTTTTTCAGGATTGCCATCCGCTCCTATGAGTTGCTTCCTCCGGGCCACCTCAACCTTAGTGGCGAGGCAGTCCCTTTTCTCATGGAACTCACTTCCAGAATGTTTTCTCTTGGAGTACAATTCAGCGCTCCGGTTCTCGCCCTGCTCCTTCTCTCCGGACTCATCCTTGGTATTCTCGCCAGGGTTTTTCCGCAGCTTAACGTCTTCCTCCTCTCTTTCCCATTAAACATAGCAACAGCATTTATAGTCATCGCTTTGACACTCGAACTCGCAAGCGCCCTGCTGAGACGGGAATTTGACACTCTTGGCGAAACGCTGGTCATGCTTCTTGGTTATCTGCACTTCTGATTCCCCTCCATAAGCTGGTTGCCCCGACAGGTCAGGCTCGGGCCTGTAATTTGCAGGTGATTCCCTGCATTGTATTTCCCGTCAACTCATGCCTGGTAGCTTCTGCAGCAGAAGGCTTCACCGCGGCTGCATGACGCAAACTCTACATTTCGATCGGACAGGTCTGTAAATGTTTTTCTGCAGGAGTCGTATACATGGCTGAAGAATCCCCCTCAGGTGGTGAGCGAACTGAAGCCCCGTCGTCGAAACGACGGGATGACTATCGCAAAAAAGGCCAGGTTGCCCAAAGCAAAGAGGTACAGACAGCAGCCCTTTTCACCATAGTTCTGCTTTTCTGGCTTTTTTATATGCCTGTTTTCTGGAATGGTCTTCTTGATCTTATTAAGGCTTTTTTCCAGGGTATAGGCAATTTTGAAGCTACCGAATCATCAACATTGATGCTGGCCTGGTTTATCACCCAGAAGTCTATTCTGCTACTCGCTCCACTTTTTCTCCTGGTTATTATCATCGGATTTTTCTCATCTTTTTTTCAGATCGGCTGGCTTTTCACCGCACAACCGCTGACACCCGATTTATCCAAGCTCGATCCGATAAAAGGAATGGGCCGATTTGTCTCACGCAAATCTTTTGTCGAACTTTTAAAATCTCTAGCCAAAGTCGCTCTTATAGCCTGGATCGGCTACTCGACAATTCTCGATAAATTTGGTGAAGCCCTGCTGCTCGTAGACACCTCTGTCGGTATGACTATCGTTTTTATGGCCAAAACGGCTGCACTCATTCTCGCCAAAATATGCGCCATCCTTATTCTTATTGCCTTTATCGACCTCATGTTTGTCCGTTGGGAGATGGAGCAGAAGATGAAAATGACCAAACAGGAACTCAAAGAAGAATTCAAAGAAATGGAAGGTGACCCACATATCAAAGCTCAGATTCGTGCTATTCAACAGGAGATGGCCCGCAAGCGAATGATGGCCGAGGTTCCGTCTGCCGATGTAGTTGTCACAAATCCGACACATCTGTCAGTTGCCATTCGTTACACTCCCGGAGAAATGGATGCTCCGATTATTATCGCTAAAGGATCTGACTTTATCGCCATGAAAATCCGTGAAATCGCGCGGGAGCACGATATACCCGTCATCGAAAACCCTCCCGTGGCTCGATTTTTGCATAAACTTGATTTAGGAGCCGCCGTGCCGGAAGAGATGTTCCGGGCCGTGGCTGAAATACTTGCACATGTGTATTCGCTTAAAAGGTAAAATGTACTGATGGAATTGGCCCAGGCTCAGGATTTTGTAAAAAACATACAGTTGAAAAAACTGTCACAGCGCAGTGATATCATGGCCGCCATAGGTCTGGTCTCGATCCTGATGATCATGATCATTCCTCTGCCTTCCATTATCCTTGACCTCTTTCTGGCCACCAATATCACCATCGCTTTGCTGATTCTGATCATCAGTCTTTACGCAGAAAAAGCGGTTGAGTTTTCAATCTTCCCGGCCATCCTTCTTACCACAACACTGTTTCGCCTCGCTTTAAACGTTGCCTCAACCCGACTGATTTTACTCCATGGAGACGAAGGCCCGTCTGCTGCGGGTTCCGTTATCCAGTCTTTCGGGCAGTTTGTGGTTGGTGGTAATTATGTCGTTGGTATTGTAATTTTTGCTATTCTGGTCCTCATTAACTTTATGGTCATCACCAAGGGTGCCGGACGAGTAGCTGAAGTAGCCGCCAGATTTACTCTCGATGCCATGCCCGGTAAGCAGATGGCCATTGATGCAGACCTGAACGCCGGACTCATTGATGAAAACGATGCACGCAAGCGTCGCCAGGAAATCTCCGCTGAGTCAGCCTTCCATGGCGCTATGGACGGTGCCTCGAAATTCGTTAAAGGAGATGCAATTGCCGGTATTATCATCACCCTGATCAATATCGGCGCTGGTTTTATCATAGGTGTTCTGCAAAAAGGTATGCCGATGGCAGAGGCAGCCCAGAATTACACAATTCTCACGGTCGGTGACGGACTTGTCGGTCAGATACCCGCTCTTATCATCTCTACCGCAGCAGGTATGCTTGTTACCCGTTCAACAAGTGATAAGGATTTCGGCAGCGATATTAAAGAGCAGTTTTCACGAAACTCAGTCGCAATCTGGGTTGTTGCCGTGATACTTCTTGTCTTTGCCTTGATTCCAGGCATGCCTTTTATTCCGTTTCTTCTGCTTGCGATCTCACTAGGCCTCATGGCATTTACCATCGATAAAAAAGACCGTTTAGCGGAAATTGAACAAAAAGAAGAAGCGGCAGTTCCTGAAGCCCCGGTTAAACGTGAGGAAAATTATGAAGAAATGCTGCACGTAGATCTTCTGCAGCTCGAAGTTGGTTACGGTCTCATCCCCTTCGTTGACTCATCACAGGATGGAGAGTTACTGACGAGAATTCAGTCTATCCGTAAGCAGTTTGCCATTAACAATGGGTTTATCGTGCCGCCTGTCCATATCAAGGACAATCTGCAACTTACCCCGAACCGATACACTCTTTCCTTAAAAGGTGTGGTTGTTGCTGATTCAGAAATGCTGCCTGGTCACTTCATGGCTATGGACCCCGGAATGGTGACGGAGACAATCCGTGGTATAGCAACAACAGAACCGGCTTTCGGCCTGCCTGCTATCTGGATTACAGCAGACAAAAAGGATCGCGCCCAACTGGCTGGATACACTGTCGTCGACTGTACAACTGTTATGGCCACCCACATCAGTGAAGTTATCAAACAGCATGCACATGAACTCATCGGTAGACAGGAAGTCCAGAGTCTTCTCGACAACCTGGCTAAACACTATCCGAAACTGGTCGAAGAACTGGTACCGACTGTGCTTTCCCTCGGCACAATTATGCGAGTTTTGCAAAATCTGCTGAAAGAAGGCGTTTCAATCCGTGATCTTCGCTCTATTCTCGAAACAATGGCAGACTGGGCTCCGGTAACCCATGCGACAGATATACTCACCGAATATGTTCGTCATGCGCTGGCTCGAACCATAAGCTCGCAGCTGGCCGTTAACGGTATTATCTCTCTTATCACTCTCGCCAAAGAAGTTGAAGACGCAGTGCAGAATGCTATACAGCACAGAGAGACCGGCACGTACCTGGCAATTGATCCTAAAACTGCACAGAAGATTTTAGATTCTGTGGGCCAGGCCATTCCTCTCTTTGAGGGTGGAACACGGCCAACCCTGCTGGCGGCCCCACAGATTCGCCCTCACGTTCGCAGCCTTACTGAACGGTACTACCCAGCTCTTGCAGTCTTGTCACATAATGAAATCACACCTAACTTGAAAGTAAGATCACTCGGCACGGTAACCTTAAATGCAAGTTAAAGTCTTTGAATCCGCAGATATGGCATCCGGCCTCAAGCTCGTTCGTAAGGAGCTCGGTCCTGATGCCCTCATACTCTCGACCAGGACCGTTCGCAACGGTAAACTCGGTCTTCTCGGCAAGCCTACCATTGAAATTACGGCAGCTATAGATACCCCCGCCTGGCCAAAAGAAAACACAACTAAAAAACACAAAAACGTCCGGGGTAACAACAAAGAACCACGAAGACCAGAAGAAAAGATTCTGGAAAAGAGCCGGATAAACCTTACAGTCGGAGATGAAGACCTCGCTCTCGACTATGCACCTGACACACAGCTTTTTTCTCAGCATCAGCAGGAGCGGCAATTCCTGACATCAACCAGACAAGCGACCGGGACGCCGGATTCAGAGCTCCGAGGGGAAGTGAATGAGTTAAGAACCCTGGTGAAGCAACTCAGCGGCCAACTCGTCAACAAACCGGCAGGACATCCCGGCGTAATAGCCATTGAACCAGAAACAGACAATGTGCCGGTAAATGAAGATCTCCGGAAGCGCCTTTCTACCAGACAGGCCATTCGCGATCCTGTAACCGAGTTGCTGACTGATCATGGTGTCGATGAAATCACAGCGAATACTATCGCCGACTTCAGCAGGGACCATCTCGACCAACCCGACTTCAGCGATCAGGGAAAAATCCGCAGGTTTGTTATTCAGGCAATAGAAGGATTGCTTGAAGTCATTCCGCCGGCATTTAACAATCAGGACGAGCAGGTCAGACTCGCGCTGATCGGCCCCACCGGAGTTGGTAAAACCACCACACTTGCAAAACTTGCCGCACATTATCTCAGCAGCTATTCCAACTCGGTTGCCCTGATCACAATTGACACCTACAGAATTGCCGCTGTAGAGCAACTTAAAGTGTACGGTGAAATAATGTACCTGCCGGTCGAAGTGGTTATTTCACCTGAGCAGCTTCAGGCCTCACTCGACCGGCACTCGGATAAATCCCTTATTCTTATTGACACTGCCGGCAGAAGTCCCAGAGATACCATGAGCATTCAGGAGCTGATCCCCTTCCTGCGCCCTGATCTCAATATTGAAAAACATCTTGTTCTTTCCGCAGCCACACGGGAAAATGAATTACTGGACGCCATAAAGCGCTTTGAAAAAGTCGGCATTGACAGAACCATTTTTACTAAAGTCGACGAATGCAACAAAACCGGTGTTATTCTCAACGTTCAGATTCATAACAGCGCCCCGCTTTCCTATATCACCAACGGCCAGCGGGTGCCTGAGGACCTGTTGCAGATTAACAGGCGCTCAGTTGCGGAACTGATTCTGTCACACCATTAAGGAAACTCGAATGACTAATTCATCATATATGGCTTCCGACCAGGCCAAAACGCTCAGGGCACTCAACCCTAGAAAAACCAATGGCGCACTAGGGTCAGACGGGGACCAGGTAACCAGCGTCTATGCAATCACCAGCGGCAAGGGTGGTGTCGGCAAAACTGCCGTCACAGCTAACCTCGCCTACTCACTGGCTAAACTCGGCAAAAAAGTGCTTATTCTCGATGCAGACTTAGGCCTTGCCAATATCGACGTCGTTTTCGGCCTGACCCCAACCTATAACCTGAATCATTTCTTCTCAGGTGAGCAGGATCTCGATTCCATTCTCGTCGAGGGACCACTCGGGATACGAATTCTTCCCGCCGGCTCAGGTATTCAGAACTTTATCAGGCTCGACTCGCACCAGAAAATGCGACTGCTTGACGGTCTTGATGCCATGCATAACAGCTTTGATTATGTTCTGATTGACACGGAAGCCGGAATATCTGAGAATGTTACATACTTCAATACCGCTGCTCAGGAAATCCTGGTCGTCACCACACCTGAGCCGACCGCGATCACTGATGCATATGCACTCATGAAATTGCTCTCAACAAAATATCATGAGAAACATTTCAATCTGGTGGTGAACCAGATACAGAATGAAGATGAAGCACTCGACGTATTCAAAAAGCTCACTATGGTATCGAACAGATATCTGGATATTTCCATAGATTATCTGGGTTCTGTACCCGAAGACAGACAAATGATTGATTCTATACGAAAACAACGAGTCATTATCGATTTGTACCCTAATTCCAAAATAACTTCAGCATTCGGTCAGATCGCCGGCCGGATCTGCATGGAACCTCCGCACTCTGAACCAAAGGGGAACCTGCAGTTCTTCTGGAATAAACTTCTTAACTTCGGCAGCAAAGGGTAATGATGCTCTACAGCCAGCCACCTATCCCGGATGACAGGACGAAAATGATACAGGACAACCTGTATCTCGTGGATATTCTGGTCGGAAGAATGGTCACTCAGGTACCATCATTCATGAACAGAGATGATATGCGAAGTGCCGGAATGTTGGGATTGCTCGATGCAGCCAACAAATTCGACCCTTCGAAAAACATCATGTTTAAGACTTTTGCAGAGCATAGAATTCGTGGGGCCATCCTTGATGAAATGCGTAAGCTTGACTGGTTTTCCCGGTCATTACGCGATAAGTACAACAGAATCAGCAAAACCATTTCCAGTCTCGAATTCAAACTCGGCCGCGAACCGGAAGAGCATGAAATTGCAGATGCAATGGATATGAACCTTGAGCAGTACCAGATTCTTTTAGGAGAAGTGAGCCATCTTGGCTGCGTGAGCCTCAACGAAACCCTGGATCATTCTGAAGAAGGCCAGTCATTCCTTGATGCACTTATGGATACCAGCAAGAACATGAGACCTGGTCACAGGCTTGAAGCTCAGGAACTTGCCAGAGTTATCGCCGAAGTTCTTGAACTTCTTACCGAAAAAGAACGGCTGGTCATCACACTTTATTACTATGAGGAACTCACACAGAAAGAAATATCAGATATTCTCGAGCTCTCAGAAGGCAGGGTTTCTCAGTTGCACAGCCAGGCGTTAATCAAACTCAAAAACAAAGTGCAGTCACGTCTGTATGATTAGGAGCACAGCGGCCCATATCACCCCACAGCAAACCTCGTTAAACACCCGGAGTACGTCGAGAATCTATGTTTCAATTTTCATTCAGCACAACTGTTGCATTGGTCGCTGCTTTATTGGCCTGCCTGGTATCACTACTGGCAATTCATTTTCGGAGAAAGGCCAGCCGCCTCACCAGTGATCTCGACAAATTACAGGAAAAACTTGCTGTTACCCATACAGACCTGCAAGCACTTCAGCAGAAATATCAGGACAGTCTTGATTTCCAAAAGAACCTGAGCGAGGCAGAACTCACGACAAGACTCCAGCAACCACGCCTTTCAGCCCAGCACGGTCACAGCCGAATCACAGCCCCCGAACGATATCTGTACATCCGCTCCCTTGCCCAAAATGGTATGAGTGCGGAAGAAATTGCCTCAGTGCTTTCTATATCTGTCACAGAAGCGGAACAGCTCGTAAATCTGGCAAAGCTCGGCAGTTACTCTTCATAGTCAAATAAAACCCTTTCACACTGGAAATTCCTGGATTTTCCATTAAGTAATCGGCCACCTCTGCCGATACATTCTGATAACAACAGTCGTACCCAGCTAAGAGGAATACACATGGTCTCAGGAAAATACAGCGCAGTTGCGGGAGCAGTAGCTCGGGAGCAGTCTATTGCCAATATTTCTGCTAATCTCGCCAATGTCAACACTACCGGATACAAACGTACCGGGGTCAGTTTTGAATCTTTGCTTCGAGGTGCACAGCAGACGCAGGAAGCAAAAGGAATCAATTACAGCAGAGTAAAACAAAATGTCAGCGATTTCTCTCCGGGCCCCATGCGACCAACTGAAAATCCTTTGGACATGGCTATTCACGGAGACGGCTTTTTTAAGATAGCAGGCCCGGAAGGCCCACTCTACACCCGGCGCGGAGATTTTGTTGTAGATCAGGCCGGTGTGTTGAGGACTTCCAATGGCATGGCGCTGCTCGACGATGCTAATGGCGAAATCACCATTCCGGATACAGATACAGGAAAGATTGGTGTTTCTGAAGATGGTACAATCTCCCTCATCACTCCAGACGGCAACAGGGCAGAGGCTGGCAGACTTGCTATTGTGGATATTGACAATCGTACAATGCTGAAGCGTGAAGAAAACACAACCTTCTCTCTTATGGCCGGAGGCAATGAGATTCCTGTTGCTGAACCTATCGTCATTCAGGGCAGTCTCGAGACCTCTAACGTCAACATGACAGAGGAAATGACAAAAATGATAAACAGCATGCGCACCTTTGAAACCTATCACAAAGTTCTGGAAAGCTACTCAACGATTGGCCAGCAACTGGATGAACTCGGGACGCTAGCATAATCACTGCTGTTCTCACATTACACATATTTCGCACGAAGGATTTTCACTATGATTCGATCTCTCTGGACCGGGACTACCGGCATGCACGGGCAGCAGCTTAATATTGATGTTATTGCCAACAACCTTGCCAACGTGTCCACCACCGGCTTTAAAAAGAGCAAAACAGATTTTCAGGATTTGCTTTACCAAACTATGAAAGTGCCCGGCAGCCAGACATCTGCCGATACTCAATCACCTACCGGTATTATGATAGGCCTTGGTGTCAAACCGGCAGCGGTCACCAAAATATTTTCCCAGGGTGATCTTATTCAGACAGAAAATGAACTTGATGTCGCTATCGAAGGTGATGGTTTTCTGCAGGTGGAACTGCCGAATGGCAACACTGCCTATACCAGATCCGGTGCGTTGAAACGTGATAGCGAAGGCAGAATTACCAATTCAGACGGATATCCCATAATACCGGCGATTACAATCCCCGACGGCTCCCGCCAGATTGCTATCGGTGATACCGGTGTCATCAGTGCTATCATTGGCGATGATACCGACAGCACAGAACTTGGTACTTTTGAGCTTGCATCGTTTACCAATAACGCCGGTTTGTCAGCCATCGGTAAAAACCTGTTTCAAGAGACTGGCGCTTCCGGTACTGCAACCATCGGAACTCCCGGAGATGATGGTTTCGGTACGCTGCTGCAGACCTTTCTTGAAGGTTCAAACGTCAACATCGTTGAAGAACTTGCAAGTATGATCACCACGCAGAGAGCATACGAAATTAACTCAAAAACCATCCAGACCTCTGATGAAATGATGCAGACCACCAACAATCTTATCTAGGATTAATGACATGTTCAGGTCTCTTCTCATCATACTGGCATTGTGTGTCGCTGCTCCGGCCTATGGGCTCGTTATCGAGTTCAAGGAAAGTGCCACAGTAGACGACACATCAGTCACACTCGGTGACATAGCCGTGTTCGATGAAGATACAGAACTAACCCGTTCACTGGCATCTCAGAATGTGGCTCAGGCGCCATCTCCCGGCCAGGAAATCCAACTGCAAACGCGATCGATACAACAGTATTTTGATACAAATCTCAATGTCACTACGCCGATTTACTGGCGTGGTGCCGAGACAACCCACGTCGTTAGAAATGTTGTTGAGATAAACCCTGCCCAGGTACTTGGCATCATAGATACCTTTTTAGATCAAAATAAAAATGATCTTCCCCAGGCTGAGATCCGTTTCATTCCTACATCGCAACCACTGCCATTTGTTATCCCCACCGGCGAATTGCGCTGGGAGGTCATCCCTTCTGATCCCGGCATTGTCGGTAGCAGCAGATTCTCTATCATTTTCAGGGTCGACGGGCGCGTACGAAAAAACATGTCAGTACGAGGACATCTTGAAGTTATTACCAAGGTTGTGGTTGCTGCGACAGAAATTCGTAAAGGAGAAGTCCTCACCTCTCAACATCTGACTACCGCTGTTCAGGATATAAGCAATCTACGTGAACCGTGTCTTGATCCACGGGAAATTCTCGGCAAAAAAATTACCCGCTCCTTTAAACCTGGGAATGTAATTCTACTGTCACAAGTAGATTTCCCCCCTATGGTTCAAAAAGGGGAACTGGTTCGCATGATTGTCAGCAAAGGCTCTCTACGTCTCACAGCAACCGGTGTAGCCCGCTCAGACGGTAAAAAAAATGAAACCATTCAGGTGCAGAATATCAATTCCAATAAAATAGTTTACTGCCGGGTTTCAGGCCCGGGTATCGTGGAGGTTGCACTCTAAGATGAAATATACAGTCCTTTCTCTCCTGATCATGATGATGCTTTCTTCCTGTGCCCGTCAGGAACCACGCATTGTCTCTATACCTGAACCGCTTGAAGACTCGAAAATTGCGCAGGAAAGCGATCGCACTCCCGGTTCACTGTGGAGTAACGACAGTTCTTCTGTGTTTTCAGACCATAAAGCGAAAAATATTGGCGACATAGTCACCATAATCATCAGCGAAGAATCGAGTGCGTCTAAAGAAGCGACAACCTCGACTGGCAGAAATACCAGTATGAGCGCCTCTATCCCGAATCTTCTTGGTTTTGAAAATTCCAGCATTATCACCGATTCAAATCTGGATCTCAGTAACCTTGTGAGTTCAGATTTCTCTAATGACTTTGATGGAGAAGGCACCACTACCAGAAGCGGAACCCTTACCGCTTCTCTCACCACGCAGGTGGTCGACCGGTACCCGAACGGTAATTTGAAAATTCGTGGTGGCAAAGAGGTTATGGTAAACAACGAAGTACAGATAATCTACCTTACCGGCATTATCAGACCTATTGATATCACTGCGGCTAATACTATTCCTTCAACAAAAATTCTGAATGCACGTATCAGCTATACGGGACAAGGTTCCATTGC
>JBFHGS010000110.1:0-15398 GCA_041582995.1 Desulfopila sp.
ACAGGATGAGGTTGCCAGTCTCGGCCAGGCTTTCAACCACATGCTGGGAGAGCTGAAAAAAGCCTATCTGGAATTACGTGATGAAGCGCATCTTGAGATGAGACTGCAGTCAGAGCGGTTTCGCCAGGTGTTAGCGGCGACAGTGGCCGGGTATATCCGGGTAGATATGGCGACTCGTCTCATCGCTGAAGTGAACAATGCCTTTTGCAGTATGACAGGTATTCCACGTGCTAATCTGGAGAATAAACCGGTACCTGAATTTCTACAAAACCTGCTGCTGCAAGCGGGAGAGGCAAATCAACCCTTGTCCTGGACGGAGGAGCTCGACTTTTCGGTGGTCAACGGTCGCAAGAGATCATCTCTTATCAATTGCAGTCTGATTCGTCAGGAAGATGGTAGCGCTTATTTAATAGCCTTTCTAACCGATGTGACAGAACACAGAAGAGCAGAAAATGCTTTACGCGACAGCGAGCGGCGGTTCCGGGCTTTATGGGAGTTTGCGCCGGTGGCTGTTGTTATGGTTGCACCCGCCGGGAAAATTCTTCTCATCAACAGCAAAGCTGAACAGACATTCGGTTATAATCGTGAGGAGCTCATCGGGAAACATATTGAGATATTTATCCCGCCAAAATCACGTGAAATCCACCGGAGATATCGGCGGCGGTATGTGACCGAGGAGCAGAATTCCAGGCCCATGGGTACCGGGCGAACCTTCTTTGCTCTCCATAAAGATGGTAGAGAGTTTCCTGTCGATGTGGCGCTTGACTATAGTGATGCTGTTGATGGAGGAGTAATTGTTGCTTACGTCATCGACATAACTGAACAAAAGGCTACTGAATCGGCATTGTCGAATGCCAAAGAGGCTGCAGAGGCTGCAAACCGATCCAAATCACTTTTCCTGGCGAACATGAGCCATGAACTGCGTACGCCATTGAATGCAATTCTGGGGTATGCCCAGATATTACGTCAGGAGAAAGGGGTGAGTGAGCAGCAGGTTAAGGGGTTAGATACAATTAACAGCAGTGGCAGGCATTTGCTACAGTTGATCAATGATTTGCTTGATCTTTCGAAAATTGAATCCGGTCGTATGGAGTTGTCTTTGGCAGATTTCCATCTTAGCGGTTTTCTGCTCAATATCACAGATATGATGGAGGTGAAGGCTAAAGAAAAACAGATCGATTTTCAATATGAATATGACTCAGCGCTGCCTATCGGAATTGTTGCAGATGAGAAGAAACTGCGCCAGATCCTTTTGAATATTCTGGGTAATGCATTGAAATTCACGGATAGCGGCAGGATTGAATTTACGGTCTGCAGTCTTTCAGACAGCTATGGAACTCAGACCAATCCAAAATATGACAGCATTCGTTTTAAGATAAAAGATACGGGGCCGGGTATACCTCATGATCAGCAAAAAGATATTTTCCTACCTTTTCAGCAGGATCAAAAAGGTATTCATGCTGCTGAAGGTACCGGGTTAGGCCTCAGCATCAGTAGGAAACTGGTGAGGATGATGGGCGGAGAACTGTATGTCCAGAGTTCTCCTGGTAATGGGAGTGTTTTCTGGTTTGAAATAGAGGTGGAAAAGATTGAGGCATTTGATCAGGTTCCGGTAATCCCTCGCTTTGGGAGAGTAATAGGGTATCAGGGGCAACGTCGTACTATACTGGTGGTAGATGATAATGCGGATAACCGAAGTGTTCTGATGAATATGCTTCAGCCGTTGGGGTTTCAGCTGCATGAAGCTGTAAATGGTAAGGAATGCTGCATGCTATGTGAAAAATTAGTGCCTGATCTTATTCTCCTTGATTTGCAGATGCCTGTTATGGACGGTTTCGAAACCACCCGTAGAATTCGCGGCATGGATATACCTCAACAACCAATCATATTTGCGGTAACAGCATCAGTTTTTGAAAATGCTCGACTTGAGGCCTTTAAAGTTGGCGTCAATGATTTCCTCGACAAACCAATTGAAACTGAAAGATTACTCAATGCCATCAATACTCATCTGAAACTGGTGTGGAGTTATGAAACTGAAGAAGAGACTGCAACCTTTGTAAAACGAGAAGAAGGAAGCCAGCCACAGAAGATGTTATCTGCCGATTCGTCAGAAGTGGCAACACTTAAGACCCTTGCCAGGATGGGCAATGCGAAGAAGATACTTAATGAGCTGGATAGAATCGACGGTCTTGATAGTGGGTATAGCAAACTGACGAAGCAGATACGACAGCTTGTTAAACAGTATCAGTTCTCGAAGATTGAAGAGCTGTTGACAGAAAGTACTGTGGGTGAACGTGTTACCCGTGATTGATTAATTCCCTTTCCTGTCGCTGATAATCATGAGACAGGCGCTAAATAATATACTTTCTCTGGAGAAGGTAGGACGTTAAATTCGATAATTATCAGTATCTCAAGAGTCTCTTCGCTACTAATGGAAGTTACTTTGCTCAGCCAGGCCCCTAACCGGGATTTGTGAAGGGGCCTGACTGATTGGTAGATAACCAGATTCAGAAAGGGCAACGTTGAGCTGTTAGATTAAATTAGAATTGTAATTCTCGTACAACAAGTGCTGTAAGTCGATTTTTTACAAGAGAGAGCAGACTCATGGGCTTGCTCTCCAGAGTAAATGTTCCCCTCAGAATAGTCTCCTGCGGCGCATTGTCACGGAGTTCAATACTCGCCTCGTAATAGGTTCTGCGAGGAATCAATGTACCATCTTTTTCAGTGTTCACCAGTATATCTCCACCTGTCAGGGAGGAGAGAACAGGTTCCGTCAGTCGCTTGATGGGTGTTGAGGATATGTCTATGATTTTTCCGTACATAACAGGGAAATCCGGGCATTCCGGATAAAAAGAACCGTCAGTGAAAACGGACGTAAACTTAAGATCTTCTTCAAGAATGTAAGCTTTTATTGTCCATGGACGGCTGCTGACCGCGAGAAATAGCGGTTGTTCAGGGTGCATGTTCAGCTGCTGTTTCAACGCGGGGTCGGATTGTACCAAAAAACCTCTGAAGGGAATGGTGAGATGTAGTGATGCCTGCTGTGATGTATAACCGGATAGCGAACTGTTTTCGCGAGCTATCTGTTCTTCGAGAATCAGTTTGTCACCTATTTTACTGGTTGAGGTGGCAACCTGCTGCATTGCTGTCGTGAGCATGTCAACACGTAGCGAGCTTTGCTGGAGATCATGTTTTATCTTCGGGCTGTGAAATGAAGCAATTGTAGTTCCTGTCTGCAGTACAGTTTTCTCTGATGGAAGCCAAGATGTAAGTATTGCCGGTCTGGGGGGATAGATCCATAAACGTTCTGCCGGGATAAGAAGAGCTGGCATTTCGAGGTGATGATGTAAAGGGATGACAAACCAGAAAGCTGCACCGGCGGCAAGAAGCAACCGGGGCAGAATTCGTGGTCGATAGAGGAAAGCTGCTCTGTTCTTCCACACCGTGGCGATCTCCGTCAATACAGGTTTAATGAGTAATTGACTGATAACAAGAGCCATCAGTATGATCCCTGCGCTCTTGGTAAAAAAAATATACACCGCGAGGCTAAGGCCGAAATAGATAGATGCTTTAACCAGCCAGGATAGCCAGCCCCAGAAAGCCAGAAGGTAGTGCTGGTCTTTTGTAAGTTGCGGTTCCGGGGGCTGAGTGTGCCAACCAAGTAACAGCCCGCGCAATAACCACTTCCCCATCTTGTTTGATTTTTGTCTGAGATTTTCAATTCCGAGAATATCAGAAAGGATATAATAACCGTCAAATTTTAAAAAGGGGTTGCAATTAATCAGAAGAGTGGTGAGCAACCCGCCCGCAGCGAGATAGAGGCATACTGATCTTGCAGGCCCGTGCGGCAGAATCAGCCATCCCCAGACAGCAGCTAAAGCAAGCCAGCTTTCGGCAATAATACCACCTGCGGCAATGACAAGTCTGTCTCTCTGTCGATCAAGACGCCATGAGTCGGTAACATCGGTATAGGCCAGGGGAGCCCCGAGCACGAGTAGAACCCCCATGGAAGTGGGAGCTACGCCATTTCGTACAGAGGCGATGGCATGTCCGAATTCATGTATGAACTTCGATAGAATCATTGCAGGAATAAGAGCTGCAAACCCTTTAGGGGTAGCAAGCATAGCTACGGTAACGCCTAGATCGTATTCTTTCTGGATCAGAACGAGGCCGCTGAAAAGAGCGAATATCAGCAGCAGAAGAATCGCTGCAGGTGAAAAGAACATGCCAAAGAAGGGCTTGAGAGTATGTGCTGCTTTTTCAGGGTTAAAAAGGCGTATGCGAAAGAACAGTAATTTCATAGCGATGGAACTGAAGCTGGTCGGCGTGACGGTCTGGCTCAGTTGTCTGTTTGTCTTGCTGTCGATGAGCAATTGATGGGCGTCAAGGTAGTTTCTGAAATTTTCAATCTGAGCCGGGGTAAATTTCAGATGCGTGCAGTTTTGTAAACGCGAGAGTAGCTTTGATACCGAACCTGAAGTCCAGTTCATCAGCATGTGATAGCCTTCTGACCTGAACTGATAGTAGCGGTGCATCAGGGGGTCGTAGACGATTCCAACCTGTTCACCCGAAAATGCGGTTCTCAGTCCAAGAAAGCGAAGTTCGGGTCGAAGCCGCGGGAGATTATCTTCGGTGCAGGGAGGGGGGGCAGGTTCGGTGATGTCAGGAAAATTCTCCACGCTCAGATTCCCAGAAACTGCCTGACCCGTGCCATAGGCCGGCGAAAGAGATAATAGCCAAGGCGAACTTTTTCACCTGAGATGCGGGCAGTGCCTCGGGAGCCGATAGAGAGTGAATCTGTTCCAGTGTCAAGTCTTGCTTTATGGCTATAGACAAATGTATGATCAGCTGCCGGGTAGGGCTCCAAACCAATATTTACAAGATTTCCGGAGGTTGATTTTGCAGGATTGGTATTGGGGAAAAAACTGACGGGAAGATTGTTTTGCAGAGGGATCATGCCACGAATTGGTACATCTATCCGCAAAAGTGTATCGTCAGGATCGACCAGTTGCATGAGCCGTTCACCGGTTATAACCGGTCGGCCTTCCCATCCGAATCTGTCATCATAAAAGATGACTCCGTCGGCGGCTGCACGTATCTCACAGTCTGACAATTTCTGTTCGGTAAATTCAAGCTCCCGGCTGTGGAGTTCAGCTTTTTTCTCCCAAATATTGAGTTGCGCTTTCATGGTTGTGTCAAGATAGGATTGCAGTCTGATCTTCTCGAGTTCTGCTTCTGTGACCTTTAAGGTTTTTTCGGCGACATCTCTGGCCGCCTGTAGCTCTACGCGATCAAAACTCAGCAGGAGGTCTCCCTTTGCAACTTGAGTAAACGGTTTTACATACACGTTTTGAACGACGCCATTGACGGGAGAAGTAATGGCAATGGGGGTTCTGGATACGACTTCTGCTTCACCAAAAGCCATCAGTGGGATTTTAATAAAATAGAGTAGCATTAATGTGAGTAATACGAGTAGTGCAGCAGGTATCCGCAGCCGCAGTTGGAAGCGCGGCCGTGTCTGCAGGGCATATACTGAATAGCCGTAGGCCTCACACATGGTCTCAGCAAGAACCAGTTCCCGGTTGCTCCAGGGAGTCGCTCGCAAAAGAACCAGTACTCCGATAAGCGTATTTGTGTTGTTTTTCAGGGGCAGCCATAACCAGTGGTGAGACAAGCCGCCGGCAGTCGTGACTGTGTTGTACAGACTGTCGGTTATTTCTGCGGGAATTACGTGTACTGTAGAAGCTTTTTCGTCTTTAAGGTTGGTTGCAATGACTCTCCTGACGGCGAGATTCAGAGGGGCATCAGGGTTGGCCGGGGTGACATTGCCTGCATTAAGCAATTGTAATCGTGTCCCTCGAAGACCAAAGAGAAAGGCCTGGTCCTGGCAGTGCAGGGCGGCTGTTTCTGTGGTAAGATAAGTGTAGAGTTGTTTGAGGTGGGTGCACCCGCGTACTTCTTTTTGCACAAGCAGTGCAGTGGAGAGTTTAAGCAGTCGCTGATCAAGTTCTGAGGAATTCAAACCTTTCATTCGGCTCCCGCATCTTGCCCAAAAAGAACTGTTCCGGCCATTCCAGGGAGAAAGTCACCGTTTGTGTCTGTGTTGAGTCTACCAAATACTTGAAATGTCTGGCTTGCTGGATCGACATCTGCGCCAAAACGTATCACCGTGCCGTTCGATTTATGCTGGTAATCCTGGGTTGAAAAGGTAAACGGCTGATCATTTTTAAGCCATTCCCGCCACTCCACCGGTACTATCATTTTCACATCATAGGCATCTGTCCGGGCAACACGCAGTAACGGATCGAAAAGTTTAGCGCTCTCATGTGGATGCATGATTTTTTCAAGGACACGACCGGTAAATGGTGCTCTAATACGGCATTTTGCAAGATTCACGTCGATAAGACCGAGCTTGCCGCGTATTTCACTAAAATCGGCTTCTGCCAGTTTGAGTTCGAGTTCGCCAGAGCTTTGCAGGTTTTCAAGTTTCTGCTGATACTCGAGTTTTATTCTTGCTGCATTAATTTGAGATAGCACCACCCTTTTTTCGGCCATCGTCATTGCGCAGTCAAATTCTACCAGCAGGTCACCCTCATTAAAGGTATCCCCCTCTTCAACAGGAATACGAATAATTCTTCCCGGAATTTCAGCAGAGAGGGTGGCTCTGTCCGGAGACTCGATCAGTGCTTTCACCTGATGGTCCTGGGCGCTAGTGGGCTGAGCAGCGAGACAGACAAGAACGGCACAACTACAACCGAACCGGAGGGCAGTTTTTCGCATACCGGTTATGTGGTTATGGTGTTCCTTAATCATTGTGCAGGAACCTGAGGAAGAAGGTTGTTGCGGGCGAGAAAGGCATTATCCCGGTCAGCTATTTCTGTTGTAACCTGTTCCAGCGTGGCGGTGCGGTCAATATCGCCGTAGAGATCTTCACCTACAGAAAAGAGCAATCGGCCCAGAGCGCTCTGGAGTTTGGCATAACTGATGTCTTTTTCAAGATCTGCCAGAAGATTGTCGCCCTGCACCTGAATCATGTCAACACCGGCGAGATTGAACTGGCTGGCACGGTTCTGCTGGTGTATCTGCAGTTCACCGTTAATTTTCGCAAGTTCCTGCGTGGTCAGAAAACTGCTGAGAGTTTCATTGTAATCAATATAGGCTAGCTGGACCTGAGCAATGACCGCAAGAGAAAGGTTCTCGAGCTGGCTTTCACTGAGCTCAATATTACGGCTGACGATATCCATTTCATCGTTTGCCCGGACGGAATCAAGCAGTTTCCAGGCAACTTTCAGCCCGACCTCTTCCCAGGTATCGTGTTGCAGATAGTGGTTACTTGAATAGTTGGTACTGGCAGACAGTTCAAGGCTTGGAAAGAGGCGCAGGAAAGCTTTCTTTTTATCATCTGCAGTGAGCAGTACGTTATACCTGGCTTCAAGTAATTCAGGTCGTTGAACAAGGGCTAGATCCACGAGTGCAAGGGCATCCGGAATATCTGATATCTGTGGTGTTCTCAGATCTGCTGGTGGAACCAGTTCATAACCTATCGAAGGTGGCATATTCATGAGTCGTGCCAGTTCAATCTTTTCTTTTAGCAACAGGGTACGAAGATTTTGCAATTGCAGAATTCTTGAATGGATGGCCTTCTTGCGGTTTAGAGCGGCAACAGGGTCCAGCAATTTGCTCTGTTCAAGTTTTTCTATTTTTTTCAGGCCAATTTGCGCTGCAGTATTGAATTCTTCAATCTGTTTTAAGAGATTCTGGGCAGATGCTGTTTTATAAAATGCAGTTCTGACATCAAGGAGAAGCTTATTTAAAACGCCTCTACGCTGCTCTTCCGAAATATAATATTTATTACCGGATTGTCGGGAAGAGTAATAATTTACACACGTGTCAAGGAGGTTCCAGGTTACGTTCAAGCTGGCTTCCTGCAGTGAGCGGTCATTGGAAGTAGAGAGCTCAAGTGATTCCTGACCGGTAATGACAGATTTGCTACTTGACGCCAGTGTATTGCTGCGCTCTGTTGCGGCAAATGAACCTATCAGCTGAGGGTAGAAGTCCCACTTGGTTGTATTTTGTCTGGCTTTGGCTATATCAAGTTCGATACGCTTTACTTTGTGCTCAAAATTGTAAAGTGCCGCTCTCGCCATAGCTTCATGAAGTGATATTGGAGCCGTGGGGGATTGTTCGTTACTCTCCTCCATGTTCTTGCTGATTTTGAGTTTCTCGCTAAGTTCATGAACGAATATCGAATGGTCTTTTTCTGTAAAATGCTTTGGTTTGACAGAGCATCCTGTTAGCCCGATAACGAGAAAAACATGCAGAAGGAATCGGGACAATCTGAAAATCATCATTAATTTACTCTCCTTCTCTATATTTATTTGACAATCCCGGCTGGTACTAATGTCTCCGCCCCCGTAAATTCTTCCTGTTTGTCGGATACAACTAGAGTAAGTAACACCGGTGCAGCGCATATATTTTATGAGACCTATAACTACATTTGCAGCAATTCTGCAAAAAGACGTTCCTTTTCCCGGGCCAATGCATTGATCTGGTTGTTGAATGTGTCAGGCTGAGGAGTGTCCATAAGTGATTGTGAGTATTCAATGTTGGAATACTCGTATGGTTCCCCGTCTGTTTCACTGCCATATGCAAGCAAGAGTTCTTCCAAAAATTT
This sequence comes from Desulfopila sp., assembly GCA_041582995.1. Lineage (GTDB taxonomy): Bacteria > Desulfobacterota > Desulfobulbia > Desulfobulbales > Desulfocapsaceae > Desulfopila. The sequence goes on from JBFHGS010000110.1 coordinate 8,675, forward strand.
TCTTTCTATGTGCTCTTTGCTGTTGTCAGGCTCATCGTCTTCTGTCGACGGAGTATCTTCCTGCTTAAACGAGGCTTCAGGCCCATCAGTTGCTTCAGCTTCAGGTGGTGGCACTTTGACGAGAACGGTGACAACCTCACCATCAGTTTTGATAACTTTTAAAATAACTTCATAAGTGACCTCATCATCCTCCGGTCGGGTTCCAGAGGCTTTCAGTAAGCCGTTGTCCTGAATATCAACAGACATCCATGGCGGAAGTCCTGATTCGACGATAACCCGGATACCTGCAGTTTCACCCGCATCATATGCATACAGGGTAAATGATTGAATTACCCGCTGTTCAAGATCATCAGTTGCGTCTGTCTGGCTCTGGATGGCTGAAATGACTTGTACTTCGAGAGTACCGAACGTTTTTGAAATATCGTTCAGATCGAAATAGAGATCAGTAATTGTCAGAAAGCCATACTCGTAGGTGAAAATAGAGTCGTAATTGTAGCCATATATGTCAAATGGGTCATATGTAGAAAAGAGCGTAGACCCTGTGGTTGTATCCAGTGTAGGAATAATCGAAGGTACCACTATCGGGCCTGTAGTAACGGGGCCGGGATTGATCACAGGTGGCGGATCGGCAGTGTCAAGTACCCGGATGCGCAGTGTCTGTATATCGATCAGGCCGTTTGCATCAGTGACTGCAATCTGGATTTCGTAGATATTATCGCCGTTGGCATCAAGTGGCAAGGTGTAATTGGGAGGGGTGATAAAGGATAGTTGGCCGGAATTCGGATTAACAGTAAAAAGTGCTGCATCCGCTCCTCCGTAGATACCAATATTGACAGTATCACCTGCATCCGGATCTGCCGCAGTGACCGTAGTTACATAGCTGACGTTTTCATTGATGCTTAAGTTGGCAACACTACCGCCGCCATTACTGGTGATAACAGGTGCTTCGTTGACATTTTCCACCGTTATCCTGATTGTCTGGGTGGCTGTTCCTCCGTCACTATCAGTAACTGTTACGATAACTTCATAAATATTATCACCGTTGGCATCAATTGGTGCTTCATGATTGAATGGTACCCGGGAGGTAAGCACTCCGGTAACAGGGTTTATAATGAAATTTCCGCCATCAGCACCGCCATTGATAGAAAATGTGAGTGGGTCTGATGAATCAGGATCAGCTGCAGTTACAGTGGTCATATAGGTTGTGTTTTCAGCAACGTATATGTCTGCGGTGGCATTACCTCCGTTACTGGTTATGTCAGGAGGGGTATTAGGGATAAGAGAAACTATCACTGTTAACTGCTGGGCGTCGCTCAGGTTAGTAGAATCTGTGGCCTGAACAGCTACCAGATACGAGTTATTTGCGTCAGCATCGAGAGGGTTATTTACGTCAGGCGGTTGCAGGAAATATAACGCACCGGTCTGACTGTTAATGCCGAAGAAGCTCTGGTCTATTCCTCCTGCTATTGAGTACGTGATGGTATCACCGCTGTCAGGATCCTCTGCTGTTATAGTGGCAACAGCGGTTGTGCCGTCTTGAACAATAACTACTGCAAAACCCTGTCCGCCGTTACTGGTTATAACTGGAGGTTCGGCTGCATTCGCGACTGATATAGAGAGTGTCTGCGTGTCCTGCAGACCACCCCGGTCGGTTGTGGTTATTTCCAGTTCGTAGATGTTGTTACCATCACTGTCCGTCGGTGCTTCATAATTGGGGGAGGTCAGGAAGGTGACTACGCCGGTGTCACTGTCTATAGAGAAGAGTGACCGATCTGTGCCTCCCGTGATGGTGTAAACAGGCATATAGGCCGGTTCACTGTCTATTGAGGTGATGGTGGTAACAAAAGTGGTGTTTTCAGCAACCGATAAAGATGCAGAATCACCACCACCATTGCTGGTAATGACAGGTGCGGTGTTTAGGGGTGTTATTTCGACTGTAATTGTCTGGCTGTCTGTTACTCCGCTGGTGTCTGTCGCCGTAACAACCACCATGTAACTGTTGTTTTTGTCACTGTCTTCTGGGGTATTATAGTCCGGAGCTGTAAGAAACGAGAGCTCACCTGTTGCAGGATCGATGGTAAACAGCGATTTATCTGCACCGTCTGTGATCGAGTAGCTGACAGTGTCGCCACTGTCAGGATCTGTGGCAGTAACCGTTGTAACAGCAGTGTTGTTTTCTTCCATAAAGACAACAGCCTGATCTCCACCATCGTTGCTTGTTATCACAGGTGGTTCGTTCACATCTGTTACCGCAATAACATCAAATTCTTGAGTGTCGGTTGCACCGTTGTTATCAGTGACGGTGACGACGACGTTGTATATGTTGTCGCTATTGAAATCAATCGGATTTTCATAATCAGGGGGAGCTGTAAACTGCAGGATACCTGTGACGGGGTCAATAGTGAAAAGTGCCTTATCATCGCCACCGGTAATACTGTAAATTGGTGAATAGACAGGATCCGTATCTGTTGATAGCACGGTGGTAACAAAAGTAGTATTTTCAGGGACCGTAACAGTTGCAGTATCACCACCACCATTACTGGTTATGACAGGTGGTGCATTCTCAGTTTGTATCTGGACTGTGATTGTCTGGGTGTCTGCGGCACCACTTGTATCTGCGGCTGTCACTTCTACAACATAACTGTTGTTTGTATCGCTGTCTGCAGGGTTGTCGAAATCCGGTGCGGTGAGAAAGGCCAGTGCGCCGGTAACCGGATCGATAGTAAATAATGCCTTATCGCTGCCACCGGAAATCGAGTAGGCTATGGTATCTCCGCTATCAGGGTCGGTTGCCGTGACGGTTGTCACCGGAAGTATATTTTCCTCCATTATCACTACAGCTGTTTCACCGCCGCCATTGCTGATTATTGCCGGTGCTTCGTTGACATCACTTACAGCGATGACATCAAATGACTGGCTATCGGTGGCGCCAAGGCGATCAGTGACTGTAACAACCACACTGTAGATGTTGTCTGCATTGCTGTCTGCAGGGTTTTCAAAATCAGGTGCGGTGATAAAACTCAGCACACCGGTGTTCGGATCAATAGTAAAGAGTGATTGATCAGCACCGCCGTTAAGAGTGTACGTCGGGCTATAGAGCGGATCTGTGTCGGTAGATACCACGGTAGTTACCAGCGTAGTGTTTTCAGCGACTATAACCACTGTGGCAGAGTCACCTCCGCCGTTGCTGGTGATAACAGGTGCATCATTTGTCGGAGTAACGTTCACCGTAATTAACTGGCTGTCACTGACACCGTCTGAATCGGTTACAGTTACCTCTACGACGTAACTGTTATTCGTGTTGATGTTATAGGCAGGTGCTGTCAAAAAATAGAGATTGCCAGTTATCGGATCAATGGCAAAGAGATTCTGGTCGGATCCACCTGAGAGTGAATAGGTAAGAACATCACCTGCGTCCTGATCTGTAGCGGTAACGGTTGTTACCGCTGTACCACCCTCCGCAACAGTTATTGCTGTGGCATCGGTACCGCCGTTACTGGTAATAACGGGTGCTTCATTCACGTCGGCTACCGTGATGACATCAAATGCCTGCATATCGGTGGCGCCGAGATTATCGGTCACTGTGACTTCGACATTATAGGTATTATCTGCGCCATTGTCTGTCGGGTTTTCAAAATCAGGTGGCGTTATAAAGTTGAGAATACCGGTAGTTGGGTCGATAGTGAATAATGCCTTGTCATCTCCGCCTGAAATTGAATAGACAGGGGCATAAAGTGGGTCGGTGTCGGTTGATACCACGGTGGTAACAAAGGATGAGTTCTCCGGAACAGTAAGAGCAGCGGTATCGCCACCCCCGTTGCTGGTTATTACCGGATTGTCGTTGACCGGGGTAAGGTTGACGGTGATCAACTGAGTATCGGTTAGGCCTTCAGAGTCGGTGACTGTGACTTCAACGACATAGCTGTTATTGCCATCACTGTCTGTTGGAAGGGCATAATCTGGGGCTACGGTAAAAACTAACTCACCGGTTGAAGAGTTGATAGTGAAAGCACCTGCGTCATTGCCACCGGAAATCGAATAGGTAAGAACATCACCTGTGTCCGGATCTGTAGCGGTAACAGTTGTTACCGCTGTTCCACCTTCTGCAACAGTTATTGCTGTGGCATCGGTACCGCCGTTACTGGTAATAACCGGTGTTTCATTTATGTCGGCTACCGTGATGACATCAAATGCCTGCATATCGGTGGCGCCGAGATTATCGGTCACTGTGACTTCGACATTATAGGTATTATCTGTGCCATTGTCTGTCGGGTTTTCGAAATCAGGTGGCGTTATAAAGTTGAGAATACCGGTAGTTGGGTCGATAATGAATAATGCCTTGTCATCTCCACCTGAAATTGAATAGACAGGGGCATAAAGTGGGTCGGTGTCGGTTGATACCACGGTGGTAACAAAGGATGTGTTCTCGGGAACAGTAAGAGCAGCGGTATCGCCACCCCCGTTGCTGGTTATTACCGGATTGTCGTTGACCGGGGTAAGGTTGACGGTGATCAGCTGAGTATCGGTTAGGCTTTCAGAGTCGGTGACAGTGACTTCAACGACATAGCTGTTATTGCCATCACTGTCCTTTGGAAGTGCGTAATCTGGGGCTAGGGTGAAAACTAACTCACCGGTTGCAGAGTTGATAGTGAAAGCACCCGCGTCACTGCCACCGGAAATCGAATAAGAGAGAGTATCATCGGCATCAGGATCTGTTGCGACAACGGTTGTCACCGCAGTGGTACCATCTTCGATATTAATTGATGTGGAGTCAGTACCGCCATTACTTGTTATGACCGGTGTTTCATTTACGTCAGCTACCGTGATGACATCAAATGACTGGGTGTCGGTTGCACCGAGATTATCGGTCACTGTGACTTCGACATTATAGGTATTATCTGCACCATTGTCTGTCGGGTTTTCGAAATCAGGTGGTGTTATAAAGTTGAGAATACCGGTAGTTGGGTCGATAGTGAACAATGCCTTGTCATCTCCGCCTGAAATCGAATAGACAGGGGCATAAAGTGGGTCGGTGTCGGTTGAAACTACAGTGGTTACAACTGTACTATTTTCTGGAACGGTGAGTGATGCAGTATCGCCACCGCCATCACTGGTAATTACCGGGGGATCGTTGGACGGAGTAAGGTTGACTGTTATTGTCTGAAGGTCTACTGCTCCATCTTTGTCTGTTGCACTTACCTGTACGATGTAACTGTTGTTGGTGTCGCTGTCGGCAGGTGCGTTGTAATCCGGTGCTGCCAGAAAGACTAGTTCGCCGCTCGCCGGATCAATGCTGAACAGATTAGCATCACTGCCGCCGGCGATAGCGTAGGTAATAACGTCGCCACTATCCGGGTCGGTGGCGGTAACCGTGGTAACAGCAGTGCTGCCGTCCTGGATACTGACAGCTGCATTGTCACTGCCGCCGTTACTGGTTATGACCGGTGGTTCATTGACATCAGCCACGGTGATGACATCAAATGACTGGGTGTCTGTGGCACCAGCCCCGTCAGTGACCTTCACTATCACGCTGTAGATATTGTCACCGTTGGTGTCGGTGGGGTTCTCAAAATCAGGGGCAGCGAAAAAGCTCAGCACACCTGTCGCTGGATCGATGGTAAAGAGAGCAGCGTCGTCACCACCAGCAATTGAGTAGGTAGCGGTATCGCCGCCATCACCGTCTGTGGAGGTGACGGTGGTGACCACTGTCGTGTTTTCAAGAACTGTCAAAACAGCAGAGTCGCCTCCGCCATCACTGGTGATAACGGGAGCTTCATTGCCGGGTATCGGGTCACTGGCAGAGCCGACACTTACCGTTATCAGCTGGGTATCGGTGACTCCATCGTTGTCAATTGCACTGACTTCGACAATATAGCTGTTATTGCCATCGTTGTCGGTTGGAGTGCTGTATACAGGGGGGGCTGTAAAAGTGAGAACGCCGGATGTTGCATCTATGATGAATGCCCCCTGGTCAATCCCGCCGGAAATTGAATAGGTAATTTCATCGTCGGTATCGGGGTCACTTGCCACAACAGTAGTTACAGCCTGATTCCCTTCTATTACAAGAATGCCCGTGGCATCACCGCCGCCATTGCTGGTTATGACAGGCGCTTCATTGGCGTTTGCCACAGCAATGGTAATGTTCTGCACGTCTGTCAGACCTGCAGAATCGGTAACTGTGACAACGATCTCGTAATTGTTATCACCATTCGCGTCGGTAGGATTTTCGAAGTCAGGCGGGGTTGTAAAGCTCAAAACACCCGTGGTTGGATCCAGGGAGAACAGGGAGCTGTCATCGCCGGAAATTGAATATGTGAGACTGTCGCCTGCATCAGGATCATTGACTGTAATGGTGGTGGCCGTTGTCACTCCCTCAAGTACGTTGACTGTGGCTGAGTCGCCTCCACCGTCGCTGGTAATAACCGGAGGTTCATCTGCGTGAGTGATATTGACAGTAATGAGCTGGGTGTCTGTCAATCCGTCTGGGTCTGTGGTCGTGACCTCAACGACATAACTGTTGTTGCCGTCACTATCGGCGGGGGCTTCAAAATCGGGAGTTGTATTGAAGGTGAGGGCGCCGGTATCGGAATCGATGGTAAAACTACCTGCGTCACTGCCTCCGCTGATAGAATAGTTGAGGGTGTCACCGTCCGGGTCGCTGGCAGTAACCGTGGTAACAAGATCAATCCCTTCGGCCAGACTGACTGTTGCGACATCACCGCCA
>JBFHGS010000111.1:0-15391 GCA_041582995.1 Desulfopila sp.
GAGAAGTACCTACCCTTACTTTGGCATATTCAGATATAGGCACCATGAGATCTTTAATGCTTTTTTGCTCCATGCAATCCCCCTTCTGACAAAAGTGAATTAGAACAACATAACCACCTATTATTAATCACATTTTAGCATCAAACATGATTCCAGAAATCAGAACAGCAGCCAGCAGTGTCTGTATGCAGACTTTTCTCTGCATTTTACCCTCTGGAAATTATGTAAACTCAACTGCATGTAGCATCAGGTCAGGCACGACCTGAAAAAACTGCTTTTTCAAAACAGCCGGTAGGACGGCAGTATCAGAGTGATCAGATACAACCGCAGAGTTTTTTTCATGACCATGAATACTTTCAAGTGCAACATGGCCATGAATTTCCAGAACAAAACAGTACACTGTACAGCTCATCTTTACTATGCAATAATCAACGCAGCGAGAGGCAGAGAGAGCACTATCAGTATATCCTCTCTGTGGGTAATGGAATATAATAAGCAAAAGATGCATACAGACAGATGATCGCAGAAGCTTTTCATCTCCGGATACCTGAACTCATGAACATACCCACGCGGATTGTAAATCCGCGCAGATTTCAACAATTATCGATATTTTACAACCAGGGTAATCGACTTACCCTGCTCATAAAAAATGTTCATCATCGACTTCCCGGTACTATTCTGCGGCGAACACGCCGAACCACGCCGCCCTGTTTCAGGGCCCGGTATTCAGGGTCGGTCAGCAGTTTCCATGCACCTGGCTTCAGTTCTCCAAGTTCAATAGCACCAATGCGAGTACGGCCAAGATCGGCAATCTTCAGGCCGGCAGCATCACAGATCTTGCGCATAAGTTTGTCTCTACCTTCATGCAGTATGCAACGTACTGCATTATCCTGTAACTGCTTAACCTGATGAGGTACTACATGTTTATCATGAAGAACGACTCCGAGTTTGAAGCGCGTAAGCATCTCGTAGGAAAGTTTGTCTTCAAGGGTTAGAATATATTCTTCTTCGTTTTGTGCATCCGGATGAGCCAGGCTGTTTCCCAGTTCACCATCATTGGTCAACAACAGTAAACCATGAGAATCCTTGTCAAGTTTACCTATGGGAAATACCCGGTCTGATCCGAAATCAAAATCCATCAATGTTTTCATCCATGGCGTTTGAACCAATGTGCACTCAACCCCTTTAGGTTTATTAAAAACAATGACTTTCTTTTTCGCAGGCTTTTTGACCTGAAGCTTTTTGCCATCAACAATGATGCTTTCTGTCCCTGTCACCTTGTCACCAAGGATAGCTTTCTTGCCGTTAACAACAATTTTTCCTGCTTTTATAAATTCTTCAGCTTCTCGTCTTGAACAAAAACCCACTTCTGATAAAAACTTTTGTAATCTCATAGTATCCAGGTATTAAAATAAAGAGCCCTGATCCTTCAGGGTCCCTGAGTGTATCTTTGACCAGTTATCCGCAATGCCACTTTTCCTGCTGATTCTCTCTTCTAATACATCCTCGGGTGTAAGCAATATATCTTTTCATCGAACATGGTATTCAGAATAAAAAACGCCTTTGATCATACTATTTTGACAGGATATTTATATTCTGCTACCCTTCCATTGTGCCTGACCTATTAATGCGGTTTATTTTTAAATTCAACGATACCTGACGATGAAGACACCAGACTTCCCGGAAGATGAAAATATACGACTCAACACTTTGAGAGCACTGAATATTCTTGATACAGAGCCGGAAGAGAGATTCGATAGATTAACCCGCATGGCCAGACGCATGTTTAATGTGCCGATAGCTCTTGTCAGCCTGGTTGATGAAAAAAGGCAATGGTTCAAATCATGTATTGGCCTTGATGTTCTGGAAACACCACGTGATATTTCTTTTTGCGGACATGCTATCCTCGGCAATGAACCCTTCATAATTCCCGACGCACGGAATGATGAGCGTTTTGCTGACAATCCGCTCGTTACCGGCGAACCATATTTACGTTTTTATGCAGGTTGTCCGCTTGAACTCCCCAAAGGTCACAAACTCGGAACGCTCTGCATCATCGACAGTAAACCGCGAGAGATGGATGAAGAAGATCTTACCCTGCTGAAAGATCTGGCAAGTATGGCGGAAAAAGAAATACTCGCCTATCATCTGGCGACAGTAGATGATCTTACCTCTATCAGCAACAGAAGAGGGTTTCTGATGATCGCCCAGAAAAGTTTGAACTTATGCAAAAGATATAACCGCGGGGCCACCCTTACCTATTTTGATCTCGATAATTTCAAAATGATCAATGATATTTACGGCCATGATGCAGGTGACAAGGCATTACAGTCATTTGCATTACTGATGCGTGAAAACTTCAGAGACTCTGATTGTTTTGGCAGATTGGGTGGTGATGAGTTTGTTGTACTGTATACCGGCGCCACCAAACACTGCACTAATCGGGCCATTGCAAGACTACAACAGGCTGTAGATATGTTAAACACCGACGCGCCAGACGGGTATACCCTCTCCTTCTCGCATGGAATCATAGAATATGACCCCATCAGGCATGATACACTCGATTCTCTTCTGGTCGAAGGTGATGCACTGATGTATCAAAACAAAAAGAAGCGCGCCACATCAACCGCATAGAACAACCGACCAACGACTGAGAGTATTCACAACTATATACGACAAACGGCTGCTTCAATTGAAGCGGCCGTTTGTCGTTCTGATTTACCTCACATGTCTGATGTAAATCCATACGATATACTGTGGAAATTTTATGGCATCTCTTTAAAAGCTTTCTCGGGAAAGAAACAATACGGGCACTCTGGCGGAGCTGTATCACCATAGTGGACGTGACCACAGATCCTGCAGCGCCATACTTTCTCTGTGTTTTCAGCCTCGCCCCGATCTCGTTCACGATGAAGGGGAAGATCTTCAAGTGCAGGTTGGCTTGGTATATATTCTTTCAACAGATAGTCTGCAAGAATTATACGCTGTACCTCACTGGTACCTTCGTAGATTCGCAAGAGTCGAACATCCCGCAATAACTTTTCAATGGGAAACATTTTGGTATAACCATAACCTCCAAAAATCTGCAGCGCTTCATTCACTACTTCAAGTGCTGTTTCGGTGGCATAAAGCTTGGATATTGAGGCACTGACCCTGCCATCCTGCTTCTGGTCCGAATCCCAGGCAGCTTTCCAGGTAAGCAGGCGTGAGGTCTCAACTTTCTGAAACATCTCAGCAAGTTTGAATTGAATAGCTTGAAAAGCTGCCAGATCCATACCAAACGCGCGTCGCTTTTTTGCATAATCAAGGGCATATTCGGTTGCTGCCCTGGCAGCTCCCACTCCGAAACTACCGATAATCGGCCGGGTTCTGGCAAATGTTTTCATTGCCAGAACAAAGCCTTCACCCGGCATAGCCAGGATATTCTCTTTTGGAACCCGCACATTTTTAAAATTGATACCCACCGTGTTCGAGCAGCGTTGTCCCATCTTCGGGATAGGCCGCCCGACCGTTACTCCCTCCCATGATGTTTGAACCCAGAAGGCACAGATAGCTTTATGTCGTTCACTTGGGTTGGTGGTTGCAAACACAGAGACATAGTCTGCCACGCCACCGTTAGTGATCCAGTATTTGGTGCCATTAAGAATAAAGTCGTCACCATCCGCCACCGCCCGACAACGTATTCCCGCAACATCTGACCCCATGGTGGGTTCCGAGGTTGCAAAAGCCGCAAGCTTAAAATCCTTTGCGATCTTTGGCAGATATTTCTTCTTGGCAGCCTCGTTTGTTGATAGCAAGAGAGGTTCCATCCCAAGAGAACTGTCAAAAATGGAAGTAGCAAGGCCGGGACAGGCAGCTGCAATTTCTTCGGTCACAATAGCTGAGTCAACAAGGTTCAAGCCCTGACCTCCGTACTCTTTAGGAATATCACCTGCCAATATCCCTGCATCAAAGGCTTTGCGGATAACAGTCATGGGTATTTCATCTTTCTCGTCGTAATACCATGCAACCGGGAGCACTTCTTCAAGAGCAAATATACGAGCTTTCTGCTGGAGAGCGAGTTGTTCTGTGGTGAGACGGAAATTAAGCATACCGGCGTTTCTCCTTATAATGTTTGACAAAAGCTGTCAGTGCACAATAGAAACAGATATTAAACAAAATGATTGTGAGCACGTATCATTTGTTTTCAAGCTCGATTAATCCTATACGCCACATTCGCTCTAAGCAACTTCTTTACAACTCATCTGTACATTGATTCTCCGGGTGCATACAACACAAAACCCCTGTTGCCTACACGAAGCAACAGGGGTTTATATGCAACAGTTGATCTTTTAAAACAGTTACCAGTTATCACCCAGCATCTGATTAAGATCCATGCACTTATTTTTCTCTTCGTCTGTCAAATCCTCTTTCTTCTTAATATCTTTTGCGTCATTTATATAACAGGCATATTCTTTGCCATTTTTATCATGAACCCAAACCATGCGCTGATATTCTTTTGAAATGATCTCGCCTCTCATACTCATAACAACCTCCTGAAATATAGATTCGATTTATTTCTTGCTGCCAGAGGAGTTGTTAATCAGGAACCGTGCATCAGGTAACATTTCAATTTCATTGTGATCCCTTTGTTACCATCATTATAACAACATGCCTCTGACCCAGCTGACCAATTTGTTTTACTGATCATCATCTGATCATGCTCATAAGTTAAATATGCTCAGCTATCATTTCAATGGGGATATAAAAGGGATCTTATGATAGCAAAAGCTATCATTTGTTCCGATCATAACCTGGTTTTCTGAGAAAAGTAAAAACGGTACGCGCAGTATTCGAAAGGTTTGATCATAAAAGAAAAATACAATCTCACATAGAGATATCCGATGTACAACAATGCTACTTACCTGTCGGAACCAAGTACTGAAATCACATCAGACATGTTCTTCACCGCCTGCACGAAGCCTTCCGTTTCCACCGAAGAAAGCCAGTGATAAGCGAACCTCTCAGGTTCAAAACCAAGATCTTCCATAAGCTCTATGATCATTCCGGATCGCTCTGCTCCTTTATAATTACCATCGCGGTAATGGCATTCACCAAGGCGACAGCCTATCACCATAACACCATCTGCACCTTTAGTTAGTGCATCTACCACAAACTCTGGATGAACCATACCTGAGCACATCAACCGGATTATTCGAACATCACACGGGTATTGCATGCGCTGAATACCTGCAAGATCCGCAGCAGCATAGCCACACCAGTGGCAGCAGAAGGCTATAATTTTTCTGTCATAACTCATGGATAAACTCTTTCTTCTCTTTTAAAATTCCAATTGAAACAGCTACTGCTTTTGCTTTCGAACCCATTTACTACAGGGCTCGTTGACATATACAGGAAACGTTCTGTATTTGCAGGCACTCATTTACTGATGTGAAGAGTGAGACATCAGAGACAGGGAGAAGAAGCATAAAGTGCATCCGGTTGAGACATCTTGCCTTTTGTAACATATACAGAAAAATACACATTATGATCATCGCAACGTTAGCTCAAGTAGTGAAACCCCAGACCCCGTAATTCGGCCCGAACAGATCCCAGGTTTTCTTCATTTTCTTATTCATCCACTCAGAAAATTGAAGATCGGTCCGTGATTTTTTAAAAGGAAAACTGATATAAAACCGGGCGCTCTTTGGCGTATCCGGTTTTCTACTCAAGCGCATCTGCGGGTTATTCCTTCGTACTTCTTCAAGTAACTGTACAACCTCAGCAATATCTGTCAGCGGCACAGTAAGCGTATAATTGTATTCCTCCTTCATACTGTCAACCTCTCTAATATTTGATATTCTCTAGGTATTTCGTAATTTATTGGTTAAGGATATCGTAAACTCACTCTCAAAAGCAACTCCTCTGATACCTCGTCAACACCTCTGCATCACTACAAGCAGTACCATATCCAAACAAAATTTTTCTATTTCCAGAGAGCAACAGTTTAAGGCTACCTGCAGGCAACGACCGCAGACAAACAACTCAATCCACCTGTAACTCTTTGTATCTGCATAGATCATTCCTTACTTAATTATTGCCGCAAACCTAACAATCGGATAGGCTTAAATATACTTGCAATGGTCGTGTTTGCCTCAATAACCTTCCGGTTCGTTATTCGCAATTCCGGCAAGCCAACCACTTTATGTACCTGCTCAATCCCTTCACCATCAAGGAGAGTGCCATGCGAGATTTCACCTTGTACGATCTCTTTGTCAGAAACAGAAAGACCAGCCGGGATGCAACTGCCTGTGTCTCAGGCAGTAATCGTATCACTTTTGCGGACCTTTGCGAACAGTCTGACAAGCTTGCGAATGAATTGACAGCTCAGGATATTAACAAAGGAGATCGGGTTGCTGTACTGGCAATGAATCACCCAGGTTTTTTTGTCCTTTTTGGAGCAATTTCAAAAATTGGGGCTATTCTTGTTCCACTTAACTGGCGGTTGGCAAATGATGAACTGGTATATATTCTGCACGATTCCCACCCAAAAATACTTTTTGCTGACGACAACCACATCGCTAAAGCCAGGGAAATCGCCGAGCCTAATCACATTCAGGTAACAAAAATAGATCGCACAATTCACCCCGCAGAAATGCTCAACGAAATTCCTGTCGAGCGCACACCGATTTCCGCAGACGCACCTGTCTGTATTATTTATACTGCAGCTGTTGAAGGTAAGCCTCGCGGCGCTGTCCTCAGTCACTCCAATCTTATCAGTGCAAATTTGCAGGTAATTTCTTCAATGGGATTAACATCTAAAGATGTCAATCTCGCCATGCTGCCACTCTTCCACATAACCGGTATGAATATGGCCCTGGCAGTCATGCATCTTGGTGGCAAAAATGTAATAATGGAAAAATTCAATGAACACGATACTTTCGAACTGACAGAGAAAGAAGAAGTCTCAATCTGGGGCAGCTTCCCACCTATTCTGCAGCGCCTGGTTGTACAGTACAAAACATCTTCCCAGGATATCAGTTCACTACGGTATGCTGTCGGCATTGACGGCCCAGACAATATCATTCCATTTGAAGAACTGACCGGAGCAAAATTCTGGATTCTTTACGGTCAGTCTGAAACCTCTGGCTTTGTTACTTTTTCTCAAGCTTCCGACAAGCTTGGTACGGCAGGCAAGCAAGGACCTTTAAGCAATTTCATACTGGTTGACGCAAACGACAAAGAAGTCGCAACAGGAGAAACCGGAGAGATTGCTGTTCGTGGTCCTTTAGTTTTTCAGGGATACTGGCGACAGGATGAAGTGAACATAAAAACATTCAGAAATGGCTGGCATCATACCGGTGATCTCGGACAGCTTGATACAGAAGGTTTTCTACACTATAAAGGAAGAAAGCCAGAAAAAGAACTCATTAAACCCGGTGGCGAAAATGTGTATCCTGCGGAAGTTGAAGCCGTCATTCTTTTGCATCCAAAAATAGAGGCTGTATCTGTAATCGGCGTTCCCGACCCAAAATTTGGAGAAGGTGTAAAAGCAGTGTGCGTTCTGAAACCAGGGTCAGCCTTACAAGCTCAGGAACTTATCGAGTTTGTCGGCTCCCGGATTGCCCGATATAAGAAACCAGGTTATGTCGAATTTGTACATGCACTTCCAATGAACGGTAATACAATTGATCGCGTTAAAGTAAAAGAACTCTACGGAGCTTGACTTCTGATGTTCACGTTGTGCCAACTACTCTGTACTACCTGAGACAGCAGTTGCAGGGAGCATCCCGTTTTTTAACTTGAAACCATACAAGGGAAGAACCATGATAGACCAAAAAGTTATTGATCTCTATGATGAGTATGCCCATGCGGAAATCAGCAGACGGCAGTTTCTTGAAAAACTCGCAATTATTGCCGGGGGTGTAGCTGCAGCATATGCAACACTTCCATTTCTCGAAAACAATTACGCCCAGGCCCAGATTGTTCCCGCGGATGATTCCAGGCTCGTCACATCGACAATATCCTACCCCGGCTCTTCAACTGACATCAGCGCGTATCTCGCCCGACCCAAAGATGTCGAAAAAATGCCGGCGGTACTGGTAGTTCATGAAAACAAGGGGCTCAACCCGCACATTGAAGATGTGACCCGACGTATAGCTCTTGAAGGCTACCTGACCCTCGCCCCGGATGCATTATCCGCAGCCGGTGGCTCACCAGCCGACCCTACCAAAGCCGCAGCAATGATAAAAGAACTTGATATGCAACAGACAATCAGTAATTTTGTTGCTGCTGCCGCATATCTCAAAACTCACCCGCAATCGACCGGTAAAGTCGGGGTAGTTGGTTTTTGCTGGGGTGGTGCAATGGCAAATCAGCTTGCAGTGCATTCTGAAGATATTATCGCCGCTGTGCCCTATTACGGTAGCCAGCCGAACGATGAAGATGTTGCAAAAATCAAAGCATCATTATTGCTTCATTATGCAGGAATGGATGAACGAATCAATAAGGGCATTGCAGCATATAAGCTTGCTCTGGATAAAAACGGCGTTGATTACACTCTCTTCATGTACGATGGTGCCAATCACGCTTTCAATAACGACACCAATGAGGCACGCTATAATAAAGATGCAGCTGAACTCGCATGGAAACGTACCATCCTGTTTTTCAATGGCAGGTTAAAAAGCTAATCCGAAAATCATGCCATCCAGCAGGTCTTGAATTTACGACCGCTCCCGCACGGACACGGATCATTCCTTACCCGTACGGGAGTCTGTTTTGTTGCTTTTGTTCTGCTGGTCCTGCGACCATTGCCTGGACACCGCTTCTACAAAGGGTTTGCAATGTCGAAAGAAAAGCTTGTAGCCTGCACACAGATAATTTTCTCTTGCCACCTGACCTGCTACTTCAATAAACCTGTTTTTCGGACACTCCCCGTTACACATTGCCAGCACGTCACATTTTCTGCATCTCTCTGATAAGCAGTCCATCTTCGCTTTACCAAAGGTGGTAAGCGGAGCTGAAACCAATAAATCTGAAAGATGGGTTTGACGAATATTGCCAATCAGATGAGCAGTATCAACAAAATGATCGCAAGCAAAAAGATCGCCGTTATGCTCAAGAACAGGAATATCTCCGCAAGTTGGACGGAACAGGCACAAGGAATGCTGCTGACCGAAAGCAACCCGCGCCGCCTCTTCAAAAATCTGGATTGTAATTGTACCGATGCCGCCTGCTACCCACGCGTCAAATACAGTGCATAAAAAAGCCCCGAAAGCTTCCGGATGTACCGAACGGTCACTCACTTGTCCCGCTTCAGAAAGGTGAGGTTCCACTAAAGGCAGAAAACTTACATATTGTGCACCTATAGACAGAAAAAATTGATACACCTGCAGTGGATACATCACATTGTTCTCGTTGATCACGCAGAGGAAATCGACCGGAATTGCATATCTCCTCAAAACTTCGTAACCGCGCATAACTGCTTCGTAGGTACCGCACCCCTGTCTGGTGCGGCGAAACATATCATGCATCTCCTGCGGACCATCCAGACTCAACCCAACCGCAAACCTGTTATCTGATAGAAAACGTCCCCAATCATCGTTCAACAACGTTCCATTTGTCTGCAGACCATTGGTAATTGTTTTATCTGAGGGACAGTATTCATTCTGCAGTCGGACAATGTGCTTAAAATAGTCAATTCCCAGAATTGTCGGTTCACCACCATGCCAGGAAAAATTCACAATTTTGCCGGGGTGCGCTTCTATATGCTGGGAGATATACTCTTCAAGCAGATCATCAGCCATCAGCGGGACAGGTGCTGCGCTGAAAAAATTCTCTTTTTCAAGGTAGTAGCAATAGCTGCACGCAAGATTGCATCTATAACCTGCAGGTTTTGTAAAAATTTGAAAATCAGAAAGTGTTCTCTCCATAAAATCTCACGTCTAAAACGACAATAGATACATAAAAACGTTCCCAAGAGATAGCACGAATATTGCGCGACACCAGACTTTTGAAAGGATTTGCAACAGATGAACACAACAACCCGGCATATGGGTCTGCCCCGGCATCACCAAACATACCTAACAACTTAACAGATTGACCCTCTCTGTCAAATGTGATTCAATAACAAAACTCTTTCTGTTAGTGCCCTTTTCCAAGGAGCAGCTGTTATGCAATCATATTCAACCACTACCCGATGGTGGCTGTTCTTCACCATTCCTCTGTTTATACTGCTGTCAGTATATTTTGTATTCCTGTATTACACTTCGGATGCAGTAGCCGAAAAAAGGCGACCCGATCTGCTGCATCCAGACTGGTACGTTATAGATACAGCCCGCGGTGAGATCAGGCAAAACACATCAATTGTAGGCAATTGCCATATCTGCCATGCCTTCTGGGTACCGATTCCTCAAACAACAGAGACCAGCAATCCACGTTTTGCCCACGCTAACCTGCAACTGAATCATGGCAAAAATGACCGCTGTTACAACTGCCATATGATAACCGATCGCAACATGTATGTCGCTGATGACGGTTCTGCAATTATGAGCGAGACCCCTGAGAAAATGTGCAGTCGCTGTCACGGTTTGATCTACAGCGACTGGCAGGCCGGCACTCACGGCAAATGGACCGGAACATATATGCCAGCCACGCCTTTTGAACGCCTGACCTACACCTGCACAGAATGTCACGATCCACACAATCCACTTTTTAAATACTCGAAAATAGCACCGCCTCCTGTGTGGCCTGAAAAATACATACGTACAGAAAACCAAGGAATACATTTAGGACCACTTTCTAAAATCCTGATAGGGGAAGAGCCTGAGGAAATTTTCTAATGGATGACGAATATAGAGACAACCCGCTTATGCCCCCGTATGAGGATGAACAGAAAAAGCTCAACAGGCGTAATTTCATAGCAGGTTCCGCAGCATTTGTAACAGCGCTCGCCGCAACGGGAGCCGCCCTCAGCCCGTTGCTTGAAGCTGAGGAAATTCCTACAGTGGATGACTTTTTGCAAAAACATTACAAACAGCTCTCAACTGATGAAAAAACAACAATCTTTCAGAAACTGGAAGCACAGATTGAACGTGATTACGGTGTGCAACCGAATATTTCTGATCCTCAACCAATGGATGGCAGCGAGTTTGTGTATGTACTGAATATCGGCAGATGTATCGGCTGCCGCAAATGTGTCTACGCCTGCATGAAGGAAAACAATACTTCACGTGATCCGCAAATTCAGTATATCAGGGTGCTGAAAGTCAAACAGGGGGCAATTGATCTCGAAACCTCTTCTCATACATATCCAGAGAAGGAGGCCGCCGATGAACGCTACTATTATATGCCGGTACAATGCCAGCAATGCCGTAAGCCTCCCTGCATAAAAGTGTGTCCGGTTAAAGCAACCTGGAAGGAAAAGGACGGGTTGGTCGTGGTTGACTACAACTGGTGTATTGGCTGCCGCTATTGCGAGGCAGCCTGCCCCTACCATGCGCGCCGCTTTAACTTCAGTAAAACGACCCTGCCCGCTGAAGATATCAACCCCGATATGGGTTATCTCTCCAACCGAATCCGACCATTGGGGGTGATGGAAAAATGCACATTCTGTTTACATCGTACCAGAGTCGGCCTCTATCCCGCCTGCCATGATGCCTGCCCTACCGGGGCCAGGAAATTTGGCAATTTACGGGATCCTAACTCAGAAGTTCGGAAAATCCTTGAACGAGAACGGGTATTCGTCTTGAAGCAGGAGATCGGCACACTGCCGAAGTTTTATTATGTATTTGCCAAATAACTCAATAAATCGGAAACGTAACACTTACAACAGGTAATCCTATGTTTCGATTCTTCGCATATTGCTTCAGGGCCGCTTTTACCGGCAGCAGTAAATACTGGCTATGGATAATCATGCTTTTTATCCTCTCTCTGATCGGTCTCAATGCGTATGCCCGGCAACTCGCTTTCGGTCTTGGTACTACAGGTATGGGCGATGAAGTCAGTTGGGGGCTCTACATCGCCAATTTCGCCTTTCTGGTCGGCATGGCCGCAGCCGCAGTGATGATGGTCATCCCCGCCTATATCTTCAAAGATCGTGAAATGCACAAGGTTGTTATCTTCAGCGAACTTTTTGCCATAGCTGCCATGATAATGTGTATTCTTTTTATCGTTGTAGATATTGGCCGTCCGGACCGCCTCTGGCACATGCTGCCAAAGCTTGGCTATTTTAATTTTCCCGGCTCTCTGCTGACCTGGGACGTCCTGGTCTTAAACGGCTATTTTCTACTAAACCTATGGGTCTGTTTTTATGTGCTGTATAAAGGCTTTCTTGATGAACAGCCCCGAAAATTTCTCTATATCCCTGTCGTTTTTTTAGCAATAGCCTGGGCACCATCTATCCATACGATCACCGCCTTTCTGTTCCAGGGGCTTGGTGGGCGCCCATTCTGGAACACCGGCCTGATAGCACCCCGCTTTCTGGTATCCGCATTTGCCGCCGGCCCGTCCTTTATGGTCCTAGTGTTTACCTATCTTAAGACTATCGGGGCAATTGACTTCGAGCAGAAGGTCATTGACCGTATTCGGGTGATCATTACGGTCAGTCTTCTGATCAATATTTTTCTTGCAGGTTCCGAACTCTTTGCAGACTTTTATGCCGAATCTGAGCATGCTGTACATATCAGCCACCTGTTCGGTTTACACGGCACATCACTTCTAGCACCATGGATTCTCGGGGCACTCGGCCTCAACATTTTTGCCGCACTCATTTTACTGTCGCCATTGCGGAGAAACTCATTCTTCCTGCTGCTTGCCTGCATCATGATCGTAGTCGGAATCTGGACCGAAAAGGGTCTTGGTTTTGTGGTACCAGGTTTTATCCCTACTCCACTTGGCGATTTTGTCCAGTATATCCCTTCCGGCAATGAACTTCTCATCTGCCTGGGCATCTGGTCATTTGGTCTGCTGCTCTATTCCTTTTTACTTAAAGCTGCAATCCCGATAGTAAACAAGGCCGAACTATTAACCGGTTAGAACCAAGTATCAATTACACTTGAGAGCATTGAAACGTCGAAGCATACCCTGAATACTGCAGGGGTAAACGCGACAATCAACCATTCATCCATGGGGGCTTCATGCAAAAACTTAAACTCCACCTGCTGTATGCGGCTATTGGTTTATCACTGGCCACAGCAGCCTCCGCATATAGTGCCGGTGGCTGTACTACCCAGGAATGTCATCAGGGCATCGCTAATATTAAACCGGATGATCATGAAATGATGCGTACTATCAAGATGAACGGCAGCCAGCATGGAGATGCAGATGGCTGCGTTATGTGTCATGGCGGAGATCCCAAAGCTACCAAAAAAGAAGAGGCTCATACGGGTGTCCCTCCAACGCTCAGACTTGCACCGGGCCCCAAAAAATTCTATCCGGACCCCGGATCACTGTGGATTGCCGACAATTCCTGCGGTGCCTGCCACCCCGGTTATGTGTACCGCAATAAACTTGGAATAATGAACACCGAGGCGGGAAAGATTCAGGGAAACCTGACCACTTGGGGTTTTGAGGAAACCAATGACTACAGGGTACCCTGGGGTAATTATGATGCTGAGGATCTCGACACCCTCACCCCGCTCTCAGGTACACCAGCGTATAAAGAATATATGCAGAACCAGATTGCCATGTACCCGAAACAGTACCCGGAAAAACTGGCTATGCTGCCTTCTGTCACCATGGAGGAAATCAACGCAGATCCAAAAAAAGCCGGCATCACCTATCAACGGCAGGAATGCCAGCGGTGTCATATCGGTGTACGTGGTCGGGAAAGACGCGGTGATTTCCGCGGTATGGGCTGTTCGGCCTGTCATATTCTGTATGGAACAGAAGGATTCTACCAGGGCATGGATAAAACCATCCCTAAAGACAAACCGGGCCATATGCTGACCCATGAGATCAAAGCCTCACGTAAGACCGGCGGTATTCCGGTTGAGTCATGTAGTTCATGCCATAATCGCGGCAAACGTATCGGTGTTTCTTTTCAGGGGTTAATGGAATTCCCCTACGGTTCACCGTTTGATGCGAATGGAAATAAGCAGCCGAAACTCCATACCAAGAACTATCTCTTTGTCTCTGATGACCTGCATCATCAGCAACAGAGCCGTGAAGGAAACCCGAAAGGCGGTTTACTCTGTCAGGATTGCCACACCTCCATTGATATGCACGGTGATGGAAACATTCATGGCACAACACTTGCCCAGGTAGAGATCGAGTGCTCAGATTGTCACGGCCTCACTGATAAATATCCTTGGGAGCTTCCCGTTGGCTATGGTGATGAATTCGGCAAGAAAGTTGACGGCAAAGCACGTGGCCTCGCTACAGAGCAACTTATCCCCGGCAAACAGTTCGGCTATCCGTATCAAGCCGAGGATGGGTTTGTACTCACCGCACGCGGCAACCCCTTTGGTAACGTTATACGCCGTGGCGACAAAGTAGTCCTTCACTCAGCAACCGGTAATGATTTTGAAGTTCCGGTACTTAAAAACCTGCAGATGGAAAAGAAATGGAAAGATCCTTCCGCAGAAGTAGCAATGAATTCAGTATCGAAACATATGGATAAACTTGAATGTTACTCCTGTCATGCTTCCTGGGCTCCACAGTGCTACGGTTGTCACGTGCAGGTGAACTATATGGCCAAAGACGGCAAACCGGTCTCCAATATAGACTGGGTCGCCTCAGGTAATGCTCAGAAAGAAAACGGCCAAACCGCTGAATCAGTACTTGGCTCCGGAGGCATACAATCACCAGGCAAGATAAGTGAAACACGTTCCTACCTCAGGTGGGAAGATCCTGTTCTCGGTATCAGTGGTGAAGGCCGCGTAACTCCGCTTATGCCGGGTTGTCAGGTCACCTACACCATTATTAACGATAAAGGCGACACGCTGGTAAATAACGAGATTGCATTGAATGCCGTTGAAGGCAAAGAAGTGGGCCAGGAGCATGTACCGCTTGCTATCGATATGGCACCGGTACAGCCACATACAGTCCAGCGCAAAGCGCGAACCTGTGAATCCTGTCATACCAATCATAAAGTGGCAGGCCTTGGTCTCGGCAACGGCACCTTCGGAATCCGACAGAACGAGAATATTGTCATGGACCTGATGGATGCAACTACACGGGAAATCATCCCCGAGAAATTCAGCGTTCAGATCCCGGCAATTCCACGGCTCGACTTCGACTGGTCGCAAATTGTCACTCGTGACGGCAAGCAATTGGCAACGGTTGGAACCCACTGGCCAATGTCACGCGCCTTTAACAAGGTAGAGCTGGACAACTTCCTGCGTGCCGGAACATGCATGGGATGCCATCAAAACATGTCTGATACCGAACTGTGGAAGAAGGTGAACACAGA
>JBFHGS010000112.1:0-15347 GCA_041582995.1 Desulfopila sp.
ATGTAGTTGCCGGTTCCGTGGCCTTTTGCTTCCTTGCGAACAATAAATGCTGGGATAGGCTTCTTTTCAAGAAAGCTCACCATGGAAACCGCAGTAACAAGAGGGTCGGCTCCCAGGGTCATTCCCCCTACGGCTTCTATAGGCTCATTGTTCTGGTTAATGAGCTCGAAAAGCAATTTTCCGCAGAGATACGCGCCTTCTGCAGAAAGAGTTGTCTGTTTGCCATCGATATAAAAATCGGATGTTTTTCCAGAAGTGAGAGTGAATGTTCCTTTGCGGTATGATTTCTCAAGAAGTATTTCTTTGAGGCGTTGTCTGTCATTCATAGTGCAGAGTCCTTCGGTTGAGTGATTGTACGGAGTGCATCAAAATGCATGAGGGTTCCAACTGAAGAATCCTTCAATGTAGCGCGTTTTTATTTCTGTGAAAAGAAAAACCTCGCCTTGATTAAAAAATCCGTGTTAATCTGTTGTATTACATTTGTCAGGCATCTATGTCATTGAAGCTCTTCGATGAAGAGCGGATCTTCAGAATAGAAGGAGAATCTTATGTGTGGAATCGTTGGATATATAGGTCCCAGGAAGGTAGTTCCGGTTATTCTTGAAGGGTTGCGTCGCCTTGAATACAGAGGGTACGATTCTGCGGGTATTGTTTATCTTCAGGATGGCAAAGTGGTTAAGCACCGCAGTGAGGGTAAACTTATCAATCTTGAAAATCTGATTGGTGACGCCATCGTTGCCCCGGCAACAATTGGACTTGGTCATACCCGCTGGGCAACACACGGTGCACCGACTGAGAAAAATGCACATCCCCACAGTGATTGCACAGGTGAACTGGTTGTCGTGCATAACGGCATCATTGAAAATTATCACTCTCTGCGCGAAGACCTTAAAGCCAATGGACATATATTTTCTTCTGAGACAGATACCGAGGTTCTGGCGCATCTTATTGAAGATCATCTCGAAGAGGATCTTCCCCATGCTGTTGCTGCAGCTCTTCAGCATGTCGAAGGTTCTTTTGCGCTTGGGGTACTTTGGGCAGGTGCCCCGGGAATGCTTGTTGCAGCCAGGAATCAAAGTCCACTTGTGCTGGGTGTGAGTGCTGATCAGGGAATGTTTCTGGCTTCAGATATTCCTGCTTTATTGCCGTACACCAATCAGGTGGTATTCCTTGAAGATATGGAAATGGCTGTCCTCACTGAATCGAGTTATTCGGTACGATCGCTTGAGTCCGGTGAGGCGGTAGAGAAGGTCGTACAGTTTATCGAATGGAATGCTGCTATGGCTGAAAAAGCCGGTTATAAGCATTTCATGCTGAAAGAAATTTTTGAGCAACCACAGGCTATTACCAATACGCTGAGTGGCAGGATCAACCCGGAAACCGGGGATGTTGCTATCCCTGAGCTGAATATCACAGCAGCTGATCTTGAAAATATAGATCGCATTTTTCTTGTAGCCTGCGGTACCTCCTGGCATGCTGCATTGGTGGCAAAATACTGGATAGAGAAATATGTTCATATTCCTGTTGATGTTGATATCGCTTCTGAGTTCAGGTACCGGCATTTGCTAATTAATGAGCGGGTAATGACCATTGCCATTTCTCAGTCAGGTGAAACAGCGGACACTCTCGCAGGTATCCGGCGTGCCAAGAAACTTGGTTCAAAGGTCATTACCATATGTAATGTTGTCGGTTCGACTATGACCAGGGAATCTGATGGAACAGTGTACACGCATGCCGGGCCCGAAATTGGTGTCGCATCTACCAAGGCCTTTACTGCCCAGTTGGCTGCGTTATTTCTTTTAACACTCTTTTTAGGACAAAAGAAAAAGACCATTACTTCAGCAAAGAGTGTTGAGTTGGGACGGGCAATTATTAATATTTCAACAATTATTGGGGATGAACTGCCGCGAATACAGGATCAGATTGCAAATCTGATAGAGTCATTTTATGACAGCAAGGATTTTCTTTTTGTAGGTCGAGGGCTGAGTTTTCCGATTGCTCTAGAGGGGGCTTTAAAGTTAAAGGAGATATCGTACATCCATGCAGAAGGGTATGCATCCGGAGAATTGAAACATGGCCCAATTGCCCTGATCGATAAGAATATGCCTATTCTTGCACTGGTGCCACAGGATGATGTTTACCAGAAAAGTATCTCTAACGTTGAAGAGATAAAGGCACGGCAGGGGCGATTGATTCTTATGGGAACAGAAGGAGACGACCATTTGGCAAACATAACGGATGATATCATTTATATGCCGAAAGTGCATGATGAGATGAATCCGATTCTGTATACCATTCCGGCCCAGCTACTTTCCTATGAAATTGCAACTAGGAGAGGTTGTGATGTGGACCAGCCGCGGAATCTTGCTAAAAGTGTGACTGTCGAATAAGTCATCAGTCTATTGTGTTCAAAACCCGAAAAGCGGTGGGCGACCAGGTTGCCCACCGCTTTTTTCATCAAAATGCCAATCAGGAATTCCCACCGCATATAGATAATAGCTCCTCGAAATTGCTTGTATGTTTAGCCGCGCACCCAGTTGTGGCCGTGAATGAAGAATAATGTAATTACTTTGCCTTGCTTATATGTAAGTGATAAGTAGGTCTTCATTGATAGGGTATAGGTCTGGGGCAATAAACGGCCTGGTTCTGAAATGATGATCCGGCCTGAAGTTGGCTCTATCATAATTGAGCATATTGCTGGGGGGCAAATATGATGAATCGAAAGCGGCGGGATACTTTTGTCCAAAGATGGCGTTCTTTTCAGCGTGTAATTCCTGATACGTCGCAGCCTCTACATACAGGATCATATATACCGCAGAGTGTCTGCTCCCTGCTGCCTGAATCTGAAGTCTCCAGAGGTACCGGCAAAACGACCTGGCTTAAAGGTGGTCATGATGCAGAACTGGAGTGGTGTCTCGTTTTTCCTACATTTCTTTCAGCTATAGACATCACTCCTGCCACGCGATGTAAACTGCAGGGATCTATCCGTGAAAGACGGCTTGAATCTGAAACGCCGGCTCAGAGAGATAGGCTACACGGAATGTCTGATCAGTCAGTGCTCGCTCTGGGCCACTGTGATCAGGTAGAAAATATAGGCGGAATTAATGTTAGCATGAGAGATATAGTTTTTGACAGAGTCCGTGCCGGAATGTGCCTTCTGTATCCGAAGGAAAACATGCAGGAAGAGGTAAAGCGAACTGTCACGTCATCGATCCTTGCACGTATACCTCTGATTGAATGCATCCAAAAACTGCAGGAAATGATACATACATCTGTAAAGGGTGATACTTCAATTGTTCGGGTCTCTGCAGGTTGGAATCAGGGAAGTTATCTGCAGGAGAGATGGTTAAAGTATCAATCTGCTCTCACAGCAATCCGTGGAGTACATTACTCTGACATCACAAAATGCCATATTCAGTATCGATTGGTGACCGATATCATTGAACGTCGTGAATATATACAGCGTGGGGCAGCAGCAAGTCTTTCTGTTGTGTCATCTTCTGGAGATTGTGTTGGGAAAGCAAGATTGGAAGTGAGTTGAACTTGTGGAACGGTAGATTGAAAAAGAGTCATTTTTGTTTCCTTAAAAAATACCAGCAGTAATATCCATGTAGAGAAAATCGACAATAAGCCATCTACATTTTGACATTTGCAGCAAGCCTCATTAGTATACTTCCTTCATTTTAGCCGAGATTCAGAAGTCTACTACAACTGAGAGTTACCCGAGAAATATGCTGCAGATAGGTCTTGAAAAACTCATCCAGAACGCTCCGTCCTGGTTGAAGAACAGCAGAGTTGCATTATTATCAAACCAGGCTTCTACAGCCTCGGATCTGATCCATTCCCGTTTACATTTGCAAAAGAGCTATCCCGGCAGGCTTACTTGTCTATTCTCTCCGCAGCATGGTTTTTTTGCGGAAAAACAAGACAACATGATTGAGTCGGATCATCAGGTCGATTCTGCAACCGGTCTCAAGGTTTTCAGTCTTTACGGCGATTCCAGGAAACCTGATACGGGCATGTATGACAATTTTGATGTGCTGCTCATTGATATTGTCGATGTCGGAACCCGTGTCTATACCTTCATGTATACCATGGCTTATTGTCTTGAACTGGCAGCAAAATGCGGTAAAAAAGTTGTGGTTCTTGACCGACCGAACCCCGTGGGAGGGGTGGCTGTTGAGGGGAATATTCTGGAGCCGGAATGGGCTTCATTTGTCGGGTTGTATCCTTTGCCAATGCGGCATGGACTGACCTTTGGTGAGCTTGCTCTCTATATGAATGGTGAATTCGCTATTGGTGCAGATCTGGAAGTTATACCTATGGATGGCTGGAAACGGGATATGTTTTTCAGAGATACCGGGTTCCCCTGGGTGTATCCGTCTCCTAATATGCCAACACCGGAAACTGCAGTGGTTTATCCAGGGCAGGTTATCTGGGAAGGTACAAACATTTCTGAAGGAAGAGGAACAACTCTGCCGTTTGAACTGGTCGGTGCACCATTCTGGGATTGTGAAGCGATACTACAGGCAATCGATTCGACTCCGCTTCCCGGTTGTTTCCTTCGTTCAGTGGCATTTCAACCAACTTCCGGAAAGTTTGCTGAACAAACCTGCAGTGGCTTTCATATTCATGTGACTGATAAGCATGCATTCAAGCCGTACAGAACGAGTATTGCTCTGCTGCAGGCGGTCATGCAGATTCACCCCGAGCATTTTCGGTATAAAGAACCACCATATGAATATGAGTTTGAACGGTTGCCGATGGATCTTATTCTTGGCAGCCGGCAGGTGAGGGAGCAGCTTGAATCTTCCGAATCTATAATGGATATTGAGCAGGGATGGCAGCAGGAAATAGAGAACTTTGAACAGCTACGCAGAAAATATTTCCTCTACCATGACTGATTTAACTTTTATAAGCCACATTGAGAAACACTAAAAGAGGTACTGGTGATGAAGAAGAAAACACTATGTTTAGCTGATATTGCCGAAATGGTTGGTGGTGAGCTTGTCGGCGAGGGTTCGGCGTTCATCAGCAATCTTACTTCCCTGGATGCGGCCGGCCCTGAAGATCTTACTTTTCTTGTAAAAAACAGCGAAAGTGATCGTCTTGTGCAATCACAGGCCGGAGCGGCGCTTGTACCCGTATCTTTTTCCACCATTACGGCAATTCCTGTCATCAAGGTAAAAGACCCGTATCTGGCTTCAGCACTAGTGCATAATTACTTGCTGAAAAAGCCTTTTCATGCCAAAGGAATACATCCTCGCGCGTTTATCGGCTCTGATTGCCAGATAGCTGCCGAGGTAACAATCGGTCCGCTTGTGGCTATAGGGGACCGTGTTGTGATTGGAGCAGGGGTAACGATAGAACCAGGGACGGTGATTGGTGACGACGTCTGCATAGGTGAAGAAACATATCTTAAAGCAAACGTTACGATCGCTGAAGGGTGTACGCTTGGCAATAGGGTTGTTATTCATTCCGGGACTGTCATAGGCAGTGATGGTTACGGTTATGCTACTGATGCCATGGGTTTCCATGTGAAGCGTCCGCAGGTCGGGAAAGTACGAATTGATGACGATGTTGAGATCGGTTCGAACGTCAGCATTGACCGGGGTGCATTCGGGGATACCTGGATCCAATCAGGTGTAAAGATAGATAATCAGGTACAGATAGCCCACAACGTTGTTGTCGGTCCGAATTCACTGATTGTCGCACAGGTAGGCATTGCCGGTTCTACAACACTTGGCAGAAATGTGGTTCTGGCAGGTAAGGTTGCGGTGAATGGTCATATACATCTTGATGACCAGGTAATGGTGGCAGCCGGTGCAGGTATTCACAGTTCACTCCCTAAAGGTTCAAGGGTTGCAGGATTTCCTGCTATTCCAGTGAAGAGCTGGGCGAAATCCAGTACAATTTTCGCCAAATTGCCAGAGTTGTACAGTGAATTAAAACACATCAGAAAAACCATTTCTGATTTGCAGACCAAGATGCAGGAAAAAATAGAGACTACATCAGAAAAATAACAAACTGACAGGAGAAACCCATGAGCGAAGTTTTGGCTCCGGAAAATATAGATATTGTCGAAATCATGAAACTGATACCACACCGCTATCCGTTTATCATGGTTGACAGAATTTTAGGAATGGATGTCGGTCGTGAGATCACAGGGCTTAAAAATGTTACGATCAACGAACAGTTTTTTCAGGGACATTTCCCGGGTAAACCGGTAATGCCGGGGGTTCTTATTCTGGAGGGGCTTGCTCAGGTTGGTTGCGTTATGGCCTTTTATGCCAATCAGGAGGCTATTGGTAAGAAGCTCGTATTTTTTGCAGGCATTGATAAAGCGCGCTTCAGAAAGCCGGTGGTACCCGGAGATCAGATTATATACAAACTGAAGATGATCAAACAGAAGCGATCCATCTTAGTTATGGATGCGAAAGCGTATGTTGATGATGTTCTCGTTGCTGAAGCAGAGCTTATGGCATCCTTTTCCTAGGAGCCTGTCAGACACGTTTCATGTTCGTAGAGGTTTGAATAGTGCTTGCGATCAGAAACGATAGCTTGTAAAAGTCCGGCTGATTTTCGCCTCGACATGGCGTTTTGCACGACTTTTTCATTACATAAAATTTACACATCACACATTATATACATATTATGTCTATACATTCAACGGCAGTTGTTGACCCGAAGGCTGAGCTTGACAGTTCAGTAATTGTCGGACCATACGCAGTAATAGAGGCTGGAGTCCGTATTGGTGCAGATACCAGAGTTCAACCTCATGCAGTTATCTCCGGACCAACGACGATCGGCGAGAGAAATCTGATCGGCTCCTTCGCCACAGTGGGTGGAGCACCTCAGGATCTTCATTATCATGGAGAGCCGACTGAACTGATTATCGGTGACGATAACCAGATTCGTGAATATGCCTCTATACACCGTGGAACGCCCGGTGGCACAGGCAAAACCATAATTGGCAATTCAAATCTGCTGATGGCCTATACCCATGTGGCTCATGATTGTAAGATCGGTAATCATGTCATTCTGGCTAACGTTGCGACTTTAGCCGGTCATGTTGAGGTTGGTGATCGTGCCTCTATTGGCGGTCTTGTCGCGATTCATCAATTCTGCCGGATAGGTTCATTCAGTTATATCGGTGGAGTTTCAGGTATCAGTCTTGATGTTGCTCCGTACGTTATCCTGGCGGGAACCCGCAACAGAACTCGTATCTCTGGAATCAACAAAGTTGGGCTCAAGCGGAACGGCTTTAGCCGGGATACTATCAATAAGCTGGATGCTGCTTTTAAGATTATCTTCAGATCGCCTAATCTGTTGTTAAAAGATGCGCTTGAGCAGGCAAGAGCAGAGTTTGGCGATTGTGCTGAAGTAGATAATCTCATAACATTCTTTGAAAACTCCAAGCGTGGCGTGGTCAAACGAACTATCGAAGATTGAGAAGCAGATGTCAATTGATCCGCAAAAGATTGGAATCATAGCCGGTGGCGGGCAGTTTCCGCTGTTGTTCATAGATGCAGCCAAAAAAGCCGGCAGAAAGGTGATGGTTATAGCTCATAAAGGCGAGACGGATGAGCGTGTCGCCGAGGCTGCTGATGATGTCTGCTGGGTAAAGCTGGGGCAACTTGGCAAGGTTATTTCCTGGTATCATAAGCATGGGGTTGGCGAGACTGTTTTTCTTGGTACAATCACCAAAACCCAGATCTTTCGTGATATCATGCCAGATCTGAAAGCGTTGTCGCTGTGGAATAAAATTGATTCAAAACAGGATGACGCAATCCTTCGGGCAATTGCAGGTGCTCTCGAAAAAGATGGTATTGCTGTTCGTGAATCAACACTGTATCTGCAACATCTGTTATTTCCGCAAGGTGTTCTCAGTAAGAAGAAACCTTCCAAAAAGCAGCGTCGCGATATTGAGTTCGGCTGGCATCATGCCAGGGCGATAGGTAAACTCGATATCGGTCAATGTGTAATAGTGCGGGACTGTACAGTGGTTGCAGTTGAGGCTATAGAGGGAACAGACGAAGCTATAAAACGTGGTGGAACACTGGCCAGGGAAAACGCGGTTGTTGTTAAAGTGAAAAAACCGGGCCAGGACTTCCGTTTTGATTTACCTGCCACGGGTATAACGACAATCCATTCCCTGCAAAGTGTTAAAGGTGCAGTGCTTGCTGTTGAAGCAGGGCAGGCGTTGCTGTTTGATCCAGAGCAAATGATTCAGGCGGCCAATGCCGCAGGTATTGTTGTTGTCGGTGTCAGTGAAGCTGCGGATGGCAGTCTGGAATATTGATAACAGTCGGAAACTTTAAGGTATCGCTTCAGGGTTGTTTTACGTCGCGGCGGAGGATGGACATTTGCAGGCAATGATACTGGCGGCCGGATTTGGTACACGACTGCTGCCCCATACTAATATAAAGCCTAAGCCTCTTTTTCCGATTCTTAATCAACCGTTATTGTTACTCACCATACAACGGTTAAAACAGCATGGTTTTGATCGCATAATCGTCAACTGCCATCATCTGAAAGAGCAGATTGCCGAGTCACTTGCAAACATTGATGGTGTTATTGTCCAACAGGAAGATACTATCCTCGGTACTGGTGGCGGCTTACGCAGGGCCCTTTCCCGGATGCGCGATGAGCCGCTACTTGTGACTAATGGAGATATTTACCACACCATTGATTTTCGGGAAATCTATCTGGCTCATCAGGGAAATGCGTGTCCTGTCACTCTTGGTATGCACGATTATCCGCGTTTTAATACTGTTGCTACTTCCGGTAACAGAATTGCAGACTTCAGGAAACACCCGGATGGAAAGCTGCTGGCCTTTACCGGACTGCATGTTATTAATCCTGAGATTCTCGCAGAAATTCCAGACGGAGTAGTATCCTGTATTGTCGATCGTTATCGGCAAATGCTGACTGCAGGAGAAGCACTGGCCGTTTACAGGACAGATCAATGCTACTGGACAGACATGGGAACGCCAGAGGATTATCTTGCTCTGCATGAGGGACTGTTGCGCGGCAGTATTCCTTTGTGGGAGGAACTTCAGGATACTGGAAACGGGCAGATTCTGATAGATAACGGGGCCAGATTGTCCGGTAATTCCCGCGTTGAAGAATGGTGCTCAATCGGCAACATTACCGGAAATCACGTACATCTGTCGAGGGTTGTTGTCTGGGATGGAGTGATGCTTCCGGATAATTTTCGCGCCGATAATGCACTTATTTCTTCAACCCCGCAATAGGATTCATACCGCATGGCTTGCGGTAGAAAAGTAGCAAGATGACAACACAATTACCTCAAGATATACAAAATGCGGTCCAGGCTATTTTCCAGAACTCAGGCAGAATGTCGACAGAGGGCGTTTGCGATGCCGGTTGCAGCGTGAGTGGAGAGCAACTAAAAGGAGATGGCTCAAACCGCAGATTCTGGCGGCTTCAGATTAACAGCGATGACTGTGTTGTTGTCAGTCCTGAAAGAAACGAAGCCAATGAGCTACGGGAAGCTCGTTCCGGCTGGAAAATAGGTAACCATTTACGAACTGCCGGTGTTCCGGTTCCGCATTTTTTTGGATTCGATGAGAGCACCGGCCTGCTTGTCTGTGAAGATCTAGGGAATACGCATTTACATAGCCTTGCGATTAATACTGATTTTAATCAGAAAGATTCTGTAGAAAACTTGCGGAGTCTCTACCGGCAGGTCGTCAAAAGTCTTCTGGTAATGCAGTGCAATGGTCGAAAAAACTTCAATGCTGACTGGTGTTGGGATAGCCCTGTGTATGATAGAGAGCTTATGCTCAATCGTGAATCGGGGTATTTTATACGTGCCTTCTGGCAGGGACTTCTTGGCCGGGATATCCCTGCCGGGCTGCAGTTGGAATGTGAGTTGCTTGCTGAAATTGCAACTGAAGCACCCTGCAGATACTTTCTACATCGCGACTTTCAGTCACGCAATATCATGGTAAAAGACGGCAGGGTACGGATTATTGATTATCAGGGGGGACGGCTGGGGCCTCTTGGCTATGATCTTGCCTCACTGCTGCTTGACCCGTATGCAAATCTGCCAGTGTGGTTTCAGGGGGAACTCTATGCGTATTACCTGGAGCAGCTGGAAGAGATAGAGGACGTGCCTCAGAGTGAACGTGAGAGTTTTGATCGTCATTACCATGCCCTTGCGCTGCAGCGGAACCTGCAGATACTTGGTGCTTTTTCCTACTTGAGTAAAAATGCAGGGAAGACTTTCTTTCGAAGCTATATTCGACCTGCTTTAAATTCTTTGCAGCGTCTCCTTCGTGAAACCGATGTAATATATTTGCCTGTTTTAACATCTCTTGTCCGGGAGGCGGATGAACTGCTTCCAGCTGATCTCTAATTTCCAGTTCTTGATACGTCTTTTATATCGTGCTGCGTCACCAACCTGTTCTTGCATTGTAGTACGGTGTAGGAGATAATGCTGTAATACAACGCATATTACGGTGACCTGTGCTGCCAGTCATAGATCAAAGTCACAACAAACTGTTTTAATACTTTTAAATTACATCGTCGGGATGTTCCGGATCAAATTCATGTCGGGCAGGAATCTGTCCGGACAGGAGTTCGTGTGTTGTCTTGCGCGAAAAGGATGCAAAGTTTCTCACTATCGGTTACATACTGCCTTTGCTAAAACAAAGGAATATAAATTATGGTAAATACAACTTGTCCAATCGTGGCACTCATCGGTCGTCCCAATGTTGGGAAATCGACAATGTTCAACAGGGTGACCAAATCAAGAAAAGCTATTGTAGATCCGACACCGGGTGTAACCCGTGACCGGCATTATGAGCGTGTTGAGTGGGGTAACAGAGCTTTCATTCTGGTAGATACCGGCGGTATTGATGACAACCCCGAAGATCTGCTGGTCAATCATATCCGCGAACAGGCCCTTGCTGCTATTGAAGAGGCTGATATCGTTCTATTTCTGATGGATGGTCGTCAGGGAGTAACCCCGGCAGATTATGAAGTTGTCGAGTTGCTGCGTAGGACTGAAAAACCGATCTACTATATCGTCAACAAGATAGATACACCGAAGCAGGAACTTGAGATGCTGGCGCAGTTCTATGAGCTTGGGGTGGATACTCTCTGGCCGCTGTCAGCAGAGCATAGCTACGGCTTCAGTTCGCTTATGGACGGCCTGGTGGATACTATAGAAGAAGGTGATCCAGGTCAGGCCGTACCGGAAAACACTGTCAGAGTCGCATTTTTCGGTAGACCGAATGTCGGAAAATCATCTATGATCAACCGAATTCTCGGTGAAGAGAGGATGGTGGTATCTGAGATTTCCGGAACAACACGGGATTCTGTTGATACCATGCTCACGCATGGGAATTACAGCTATCAGCTGATCGACACTGCCGGTATCCGAAGAAAGGGGAAGACTACCGATAAGCTGGAAAAATTCAGTATCCTGAAATCTCTCGCGTCATTGGAAAGATGTGATGTGGCTGTGATCCTCATAGATGCCGATGAAGGAATTACAGAACAGGATTCAAAAGTTATCGGCTATGCGCTGGATCACGGTCGCGGGCTTATCATTCTGGTGAATAAATGGGATCTTATTACCGGCGATAAGAAACGTCAGGAACAGGCACTGGCTGAAATCGGCAGGCAATTAGGTTTTATCGGTTTTGCTCCGCTTCTTAAGGTTTCTGCCAAGACCGGCTATGGTATCAAAAGATTGTTCCCAGTCATTGGCTCAGTGTACCGTCAATACTCTGCATCTTTCCCGACTTCAGCATTGAACAGGTTACTGCAGGAGGCGACTGAAGCACATTCGCCGCCGATATATAAAAACAAAAGATTGAAATTTTATTATACTTCCCAGATAGGTACGCGTCCTCCGAAGTTTGTAGTCATGTCAAACAGTTCAAAAGGTGTGCACTTTTCATATCAACGGTATCTTACAAACAGATACAGGGAAGGACTTGGCCTTGATAAGGTGCCAATTCAAATGATATTTAAAGAGAAATCCGGGAATAAAAAGAAATAAAAAAAGGGAGCCAAGCGGCTCCCTTTTTTTATGTGTACTGTGCAGCAGATAACAATCAGGCCAGCTGCCCGGCTTTTTGAAATGCACGCTTAAAAGCATTGGCAGAAGCACTGATAACCTCATCCGGAACACAGAAAGCCAGTCGAATATATCCTGGCGATCCAAAACCTCTTCCCGGAACAGCGAGAATCTTCTCTTCCTGCAGGATCGCACAAAACTTTACATCATCCTCTATCGGTGTTTTCAAAAAGATATAGAAGGCGCCTTTGGGCGGCGTGATGGAAAAGCCGGCATCTGTAAGAACTTTGCAGAAAATCTCACGCCTTCTGGCGTAAATGGAATTGTCCACTGATGCATGCTGGAGTTCAGCTACAACACGTTGCATGAGTGCAGGGGCATTGACAAAACCAAGAATACGATTCGCCAGATTCATGGCTCCTATCAGAATACCTTTGCCCTCCATCTCAGGGTGAACAGCTATATAGCCAATACGCTCACCCGGCAAAGAAAGATCCTTTGAGTAGCTTGAGACAATAATACTGTTTGTGTAGGAGGTGAAAATAGAAGGAACTGTCAAGCCGTCGAAGATGATCTTCCGATATGGTTCGTCGGAGATCATGTAGATAGTGGTTCCGAATTTCTTACCGGCTTTATCAAGAAGCTGGCCAAGAGCAATAAGCGATTCCTGAGAATACACCTGACCGGTCGGGTTGTTGGGGCTGTTGACTATAAGCGCTTTTGTCTTGTCGCACAGAGCTGCCTCAATTGCGTCCAGATCCAGATTGAATTCAGCATCAGTGTTTACAACTCTGGATACACCTCCGTGATTATCGACATAGAAGCCATATTCAACAAAATAGGGTGCCAGGAAAATTACTTCCTCTCCGGGATTCAGCAGCGCTTTCATAACAACATTCAGGCCACCTGCAGCGCCGCAGGTCATCAGCATGTCATTGGGGTTAACCGTTACCTGCTGTTCCTGTGACATGGTGGCGGCAATGGCTTCGCGAACGAAGGCGTAGCCGTTGTTGGGCATGTAAGAGTGAACACCGGGACTCCTGTCGGCAGCCCTGGCGCTGATGATGTCGTAAAACTCAGGGGGTGGTGGGGCGTCTGGATTTCCAAGGCTGAAATCATAGACATTCTCAGCACCAAACTCAGCTTTTAAGCGGGTACCTTCTTCAAACATCTTTCTGATCCATGAAGATTTTTCAGCAAAGCCCTGCATTTTTAGAGAAATTGACATGGTGTTCTCCTCTTATAATAGTACATTCAAAACAAAAAACCGGCGAGGATGCATTCCTCCGAAGCCGGTTTTCTGATGAGTTTATAGTGTATTTATGATCTATTTCTTTTTGAAATAATCATAAGCCGCATTTATCTCTTTCATTTTTTCTTCAGCAACTTTTTGGAACTCATCGCCAAGATGTCGAACCTTGTCCGGGTGATATTTCATACTCAACTTCCGGTAAGCTTTTTTCACTTCCTCATCAGTTGCTCCCTGTTCAAGCCCCAGTACTGCATAGTACTGGGCAGCGCTGTGTGCAGCGCGGGTAGAGGTCTGATGACTGCGATACTTGTATTTAGCTTCAATCGTACGCTGATCGTATGAAGATATGTCCAGGAAGTTCGCAATATTACGAGCTACTTTAAGCTCTTCTTCCGGCACAGACGTTTTGGTATACAGAACCTGATAGACCAGCTCAAGCAGTATAAGTCGCGGTTCGTAGGCGAAGGTGTTTTTGAATTCAAGAAGGAGCGAGTCCAGCGTGACGGTTGAATTAGCAGCTTCTTTAATCAGCTCTTTAACCCAGAGCATCTTGGTCTGGGAATAGTGCAGGTTATACTGAAAGAATCGCTGAATGGTCTGCACTTCATCGCGCGTAACTTCGCCGTCGATTCGAGCGATATGCATCAATATCTGTACTAAAAGCCAGACGAAACGATTGTGACTCTCAGACTGAGACTGTTCGTAAACTGCGACTCTTTTTCGTACCCAGTAAGAGAAGCCCCAGAAAATCGCGATAAAAATCAGTACTCCTGCCAGCCCGGAAAAAATCAGCGCTCCGAGAAAATTAATGAGAGCAGGGGCCCCGCCAGTAACAAAAACAATCAGCAGGGCGATGAGCAGACAGCCACCGCATCCAGGTTGTTCATGACGTTGATATTGCATGTATCGTTTCCTTTATTTCTTGTCAGTCCTGGTATCCTGGAACAGTGCATCTATAAATTCATCAGGGTCAAAATCGCGCAGGTCTTCTAATTTCTCCCCTATGCCAATAAAGCGGATGGGGGTCTTCAGTTCTTTACTTATGTTTGCCACAATGCCGCCCTTGGCTGTACCGTCGAGCTTGGTAAGGGCGATACCTGTTATATCAACAGCAGCGTCAAAGAGCTTAGCCTGAGAAATACCATTCTGGCCGGTTGTCGCATCGACAACAAGCATGACCTCATGTGGCGCACCGGGAAGTTGCTTGGCCATTACCCGTTTAATCTTTTTCAATTCTTCCATGAGGTTTGCCTGCGTGTGAAGCCGGCCTGCTGTATCAACAAGCACAACATCATACTGTTTGGCTTTGGCATGGGCAATGGCGTCGAAAACGACAGATGAAGGGTCGGTACCTTCCTTCTGGGAAAGGACACTGACGTTATTGCGCTTTCCCCAGATTTTCAATTGAGAAACCGCTGCTGCTCTGAAAGTATCTGCTGCCACCAGAAGAACAGACTGGCCGGACTGTACGAACTTATGTGCAATCTTGCCAATGGTTGTTGTTTTTCCTACGCCGTTTACTCCGACAACCATAATTATAAACGGGCCTTCCTTGGGCATCACCAGAGCTGCGTCCTGGTGATGGTCAGTGATAAACGACTTGAGTTTGGCTTTGAGAACACTTTTTAAGGCATCCGGATTGGAAAGTTCCTTTCTTTTGACTTGTTTTCTGGCGTGATCAAGAATTTCCTGGGTAGTGGCAACTCCGAGATCTGCCGTGATAAGAAGCTCTTCCAGATCATCCAGCAGGTCATTGTCAATTTCTTTTTTGCCTAAGAAGAGTGTGTCCAGCCGATATGTGAACGTCTCTCGGGTACGTGAGAGCTTTTCGGAAAGGCGGGATAACAGTGGCTTGCTGGCCTTGGGGGCTTTGCTTTCCACTGGTGCAAGCGGGGCCTGCTTGGTTGCAACCGGTATTT
This sequence comes from Desulfopila sp., assembly GCA_041582995.1. GTDB lineage: Bacteria > Desulfobacterota > Desulfobulbia > Desulfobulbales > Desulfocapsaceae > Desulfopila. The sequence goes on from JBFHGS010000112.1 coordinate 15,227, forward strand.
TCTGTGTATCTGTTTCGCTGATTTCAGATGTTGATTTTTCGACGACTTCCGGTTGCCGGGAAATGTTTTCAGAAGTGATATCCTGCGCGACAGTTTTAACGATATCTTCTGGTTCTGTGGG
>JBFHGS010000113.1:0-15235 GCA_041582995.1 Desulfopila sp.
AAAGTTATGTGACATGCCAAGGCTCATTGCTTCAACATTTAACTTGCTGACCGACTTGATGATAGCGGTGGGTCCTTTCTTGTCGGCACTTTGAGAGGGACTCATGCCGTCGGATAGCGGAGCACCAGCCAAACGACCATTAGGGGTTGCTTCTATCATTGCCCCGAGAGGGGTGTTGAACGACTGTGATAATGTTCCATGAATCATTCGTGCATAGAGTGATTTTTGCCGGTTCATCTTTTTTTCGGTGTAATCGATCACATCAGCGGCAATCAAATCGGCATAGTCGTCATCATTGCCAAACTTGGGAGCTTTAAGGCAATCCCGCCGCATCTTTTCATAGCCTTGCCAGTTGGCATCAAGCGCCTGTTTCATTTCCATGAGGGTGTACTTCTTATCGTCGTACACTAACTTTTTAATGGCAGCCATGCTGTCTGCATAGGTTCCTAAGCCTGCAAAGATAGTGCCAGGTCCCTCATAGAGAACTGCACCACCGGCAGTGAGGTCTTTTCCGCTTTGCATGCAGCCGTCAACAAACAACGACATATACGGCGATGGTGTCATATCGCGAACCATGCGCTGGTTGATCACAGTTCCTTTTGCCGTTAACTCAATAATGTAATCAAGCTGTTTTTTAACGGCTTCGGTAAAGATATCGTAGGAGGTGAACTGTTCAAGATCACCGGTATCGAGCCCTTGCCTGCTTCCGTATGACTTGAGAACACCACGGTTGAACACAAACTCAATTGCGATAGGCCACTGCGTAAAGCCGCCAGCTGTCCACTGATGTATCCGACCTGATCGCTGGGGTTCTACACAGCCCATCAGGCAATAATCGCGGGCATCGTCAAAATCGAAACCTTTGCGCAGCATCATTTTTATGTGTGCATCGTCGAAGTGACATGCGGGCATGCCGCCGCCGGCTTTTACGACCTCCACGATTTTCTCCAGGTATTTTTGTGGAGACTGGTTATGGATACGGCAGGCGAGGGAAGGCTGATAGACACCGACCCTGCGGACAGCATCCATGATAAGATAAGTGAGCGCATTGGTGCCATCACCACCTTCCCGTTTCAGCCCACCGACACACATGTTAATGAATGGCATGTATCCGGCAAAATATTTGGCAGTTGCTCCCGGCGTGTACCAGACCATTTCGGAACATTTGATAATAAAGCAACTGATCAGTTCGAAGGCGTGTGCTTCATCAATTACACCGTTGCTCATGTCTGCTTCGTATAGAGGCAAAAGATATTGGTCTAACCTTCCGAGTGAGGTACTGCATTGATTTTCTTCGAGCAGGAACAGCGACTGGATGGTCCAGATAGTCTGCAGGGCTTCCTGGAAGCTTTCTGGCGGGTTAGCAGGAACACGAATATTTACTGCAGCAATGTGTTCCAGCTCTGCCTTTCGCTGCTTATCGTGTTCTTTTCCGGCAAGTTCTTCTGCGTAAGCTGCCAGCCTGCGGGCGTATATAATAACACCATCACAGGTTGTAATAACACTCTGATAGAAAGTGATCTTTTCGGCGTTGGTCTGGTCGTCGGTTGATAGCTTTGCAAGATGCTCTTCAGCTTCTGCCTTTATGCCATTAATACCCTTTTTGAAGAGGATAATATCATACCCGGGACTGGTATCTCCGCCGCCGCTTGTATGGTGATAGGTCAGGTCACTCACGCATGCCTCTGCTGAGAACTCCCAAAGACCCTCCTGACGAAACGCTGCTTCACATGCTTCATCCAGCGATTTACCTTCCCAAAACGGAAAGATTTCTTCACGCAGAATCTTTTTGTCTTCTTCACGAATTTCATATGGATCCTGAGATCGTGTCCCAAGAGTTTCCAGCTCATCCCGGACCCACTTCCAGGCAATATCAGGTGAAAATGAACCCGCACGAGCTTTCCCACAGGGATGACCAATTATAAGCTCTCCATTCTGAAGAAGTAGTGGCGCAGTTTCACAGGCTCTTTTGAATCCTAAAGCTCTCCGGAGAGTATTCGGGACTTCGGGGTATTGTTTTGCCATTTCAGTGAAGGCTAAAGCACGACCGATCGTAATACTCGGTTTTATCTTCAGGTACGCTTCCTTGAGATGCAGGATGCGCTCAGGGAGGTCATTCTTTGAGCTGTAAGATGTTTCGTTTTTAGTGCCTTGGGCAAGCTCCACTGTTCGTCTCCTTATCTTCCATTTGAATATGTGTGACGGATTATCGCAATTCTGTCACGTTTTGCTCCACAGCTTAACGGATTCCCCATGGGGGAAGGTCAATAAAAATATGAGAAAACGCTGGAGTAATTTTTAGAAACAGGAGGGGTATCGGCGACAGGGAAAGACACAGGGTACTTTTCTTTCATACCTGAAGGAAATGCTGGCTTGGTGGTGAATATTCATGCTTCAAATTTGTGTGCCATCATCTGTTGTGTTGTCAGGCTTCGAGTGATGGGAACTACATGGTGTTTGAACTTCGGCTTATATTTTAAAATCCTTGAATATGTATGTTTTTACGTTACCATTTTGCCACTGATGGTTTAACCGAAGGTTGCATTTTTAGCGACTCATCTGATCAAGAGGCTAATTTTTCACAACTTTTGTTGTAGGCGTGTCGGCCAAATATTAATGAAAAAGAGTATAAAAAATGTTGATATGGAGGTATACAATAGATAGGATCAGTATCTGATATCGAGGAGCAATGGTCGGGCAGACCTATCTTTCTTCAGGGTTTCTCATGGCTAGGTTGACTGTATCTTTACGTTGATGATGAGTTGTGTTTTGCGCGAAAGACCTTCGTTGCTGCACAATTTTCAATTTTACGCGAAGAAAGCGGATCTCTGTTTTATTGTCGCTCGTGTAATGAGTATCGACGGTCCTGGTTCATCACTGCGCTTCGTGTGCAGTGGCTGCAACTGATGCCAAATGCTGGAAAGAGTTGTCTGAAAAACACTACACCAACACTACATTGCAATGTCACATAATTTAAAAAATGAAAGGAGGATATACACCTGCAGGATATATCCAGGCGAAACCCGTTAACGTTTCGCAGGTGCAGTACTGCAGCCGAAAGTAACATGAAATAGGTTTACGAAAAGACTTAACCATCAGCGCTTAAGGAGTCATCATGGGATTTGAGACGCATAAGAAGAGTGGATCGGTTATGGTTGTAGGAGCTGGTATCGCGGGCATGCAGGCATCGCTTGATCTGGCAGAGTCCGGCTATTACGTTTACCTTGTTGAAAAATCCGCTGCTATCGGCGGAGTCATGTCACAGCTTGACAAGACGTTCCCGACCAATGATTGCGCGATGTGAGTAATCTCACCTAAACTGGTCGAGGTCGGCCGTCATCTGAATATTGAGTTACTGACAAACACCGAGCTACTGGGTGTCGAAGGCGACCCCGGAAACTTTACTGCAAAAATTCACCAGTCACCACGATATGTGGACCAGGCAAAATGCACAAGCTGCGGCGAGTGCGCCAAGGTCTGCCCTGTCTCCCGCCCCAATGAGTACAACGAAAAGCTTGATTTTCGTAAAGCCATCTACAAACAATATCCGCAAGCCATTCCCGGAGCATTCGGCATAAACAAAGAAGGAACAGCACCTTGTAAGGCAACGTGTCCCGCCCATGTCAGCATTCAGGGGTTTGTCGCCCTGATCAACGACGGCAGGTATGAAGAGGCCCTGAAACTCTTTAAAGAGGAGCACCCGTTCCCGGGGATATGTGGTCGGGTTTGTCATCATCCATGTGAAGGCGAGTGTACACGCGCTCAGGTTGATCAGCCCCTGAATGTTCGTGAACTGCATCGCTTCTTAGGTGACTATGAATTGGAGAGGGGCGAATTTTATCTTCCGGAGATCAAGGCCGAAAAGCGTAACGAGAGGGTCGCGATAATCGGTTCAGGTCCCGCTGGTGTCACAACTGCTTTTGAGCTTCTCAAGCAGGGGTACCAGGTAACCATTTTCGAAAAGCAGGATGAACCCGGCGGCATGATGCGCTACGGCATTCCCGAATACCGTCTGCCGCGTGACATTCTCGCCGGTGAGATCAAGGTAGTTCAGGACATGGGGGCAGAACTCAAATGCGGGATTACCTTTGGACAGGATATCACGCTGGAGAGTCTGAAAACAGAAGGTTATTCCGCAGTTTTCCTGGCTATTGGCTTACATAGTGGCAGAAATCTTGGCATCGAAAATGAGGGGCTCGAAGGGGTTTTGCAAGGTGTTGACTTCCTGCGCGATGCCGCCAGTGGTAAGAGCGTTGATGTCGGAAAAGAAGTTGTCGTGGTCGGCGGCGGAAACGTTGCCGTTGATGTTGCCCAGACAGCTAAACGCCTTGGGGCAGAAAAAGTTACCTTGATCTGCCTTGAGCGCCGCGAGGAGATGCCCGCCTGGGAATACGAAATTATCGAAGCGCTGGAAGATGATATCGAGATCGTCAACAGCTTCGGCCCCAGGAGCTTCCATATTGACCAGGATTCCCAGCGGATATCCGGTATAGAGTTCAAGAGCTGTAAACGCGTCTTTGATGAGAACGGTCGTTTCAACCCGGAATATGATGAGGACGTCTGTGAAATATTCCATTGTGATACAGTGATAGTTGCCATCGGTCAGAGCGCTAATCTGGATGGCATCAAGGATCAGGGGATCGCAATTTCGCGGCCGGGTGGGCTGGAAGCGGATTCTGTCACCCTGCAGACTCCGATTGCCTGGGTATTTGCGGGTGGAGATGCTTTCTACGGACCGAAATCGGTAGTAGATGCAGTTGCCTGCGGTAAGGAAGCGGCTATTTCGATCCATCGTTATATCAACAATATGGATCTGCGTGAAGGCCGCGATAAGGTTTGGAACTATGTTCGACCTGCTATCGAAGGAGAGGGCATAATAGAGCGCATTAAGGCAGAATGTCTTGCTCCGAAGGATCGTGCAGGCAACTTCCTTGAGGTGGCCAATGGCTATAATGAAGAGCAGGCCAGACTGGAATCAGCACGATGCATGAGTTGTGGTGTGTGTTCGGAATGCTACCAGTGTCTCGATGCTTGTCTTGCCGGAGCCATCGATCATAACATGGTTGCAATAGACAAAGATTTGACTGTTGGCTCTGTTGTGCTCGCCACTGGAGCTAAACCATATGATCCGTCTCCGCTTTCAGATATCTATCTGTACAAGCAGAACCCGAATGTCTTGACCAGCCTGGAGTTTGAGCGGTTGCTGAGTTCCGGCGGTCCCACTATGGGTCATCTGGTCAGGCCCTCTGATCACAAAGAACCAAAGAAAATTGCCTGGCTGCAGTGTATCGGCTCACGGGATAACAATAAATGCGGAAACAGTTATTGTTCCTCCGTTTGCTGTATGTATGCAATGAAGGATGCCATGATAGCCAAGGAGCACTCTGGTGAAGAACTCGATGCGGCAATTTTCTATATGGATATCCGCTCTTTCGGTAAGGATTATGAGATGTATTACGATCGGGCCAGGGACCGCGAGGGTATCCGTTTTGTCAAGGCCAGGGTCCACTCGGTTATTGAAAACCGGGAGAATCGAAATCTCATTCTGCGTTTCGCTGATGAGAATGGCGCGATCCTGGAAGAAGAGTTCGATATGCTGGTGCTTTCAGTAGGGCTTGAAGTGTCCAGAGAAACTCTTGAACTGGCCGACAGACTGGGGATAAATGTCAACAAACACAAGTTCATCGAGAGTGACCCCTTTGCGCCACTGGCATCTTCGCGGGAAGGTATCTTCGCCTGCGGTACCTTCCAGGGGCCAAAGGATATTCCATCCTCGGTTACTGAAGCCAGTGCTGCAGCAGGTCTTGCCGGTTGCGTGATTGCTGAAGCGCGGGGAACAGACACAAAAATTCTGGAGATCCCGGAAGAGATGGATATCACCGGTCAGGAGCCGCGTGTTGGCGTTTTCGTCTGTAATTGCGGCTCCAACATTGCCGGTGTTGTTGATGTTCCAGGCGTACAGGCGTATGCAGCGACGTTGCCGGGAGTGGTTTTTACAGATAACAACCTGTTTACCTGTAGTCAGGATACGCAAGCTAAGATCAAAGATAAAATCCTCGAGGAGAAACTGAATCGGGTGGTTGTTGCCTCCTGCAGTCCTAAAACCCATGCTCCGATGTTTATGGAGACTTTGGAAGCGTGCGGGTTGAACAGATATCTCTTCGAGATGGCAAATATCAGAAACCAGGACTCATGGGTTCATGCCGATAGTCCGGAACTGGCAACGGAAAAGGCCAGGGATCTGATCCGTATGGCTGTTGCCCGTGCAGTCCAGTTGAAGCCGCTTCATGGCAAAGTTATTCCGGTAAAAAAACATGCTCTGGTGGTTGGAGGTGGAATTGCCGGTATGAATGCCGCCCTTGATCTTGCGAAACAGGGGTTTGAATCAACCCTGATCGAAAAGCAGAGTCAACTTGGCGGGATGGGAAGAAAACTGCATCATACCATCGAAGGTGCCGATATCAGGGCCTATGTCGATAAGCTTGTGACTCAGGTTGGCTCGGAAGAAAAGATCACCGTTCTCACCGATTCGGAGATCGTCAATTTCGAGGGATTTCAGGGTAATTTCAAGACCGCTGTACGCGCTGGCGGGCAGGAAGAAGCCAGGGAAATTCAGCACGGTGTCATTATCGTCGCCACCGGTGCCGGTGAGAATACCCCGAAGGAATTCCTGTACGGTGAGGACGAAAGGGTGCTCACGCAGACCCAGCTGGGTGACAGGCTGGCTGAGAAAGGCTGCTCTGGTCTTGACACTGTCGTTATGATCCAGTGTGTCGGCTCCCGCAATGAGGAGCGGCCCAATTGCTCAAGGATATGTTGTCAGTCGGCGATAAAGAATGCCCTGGCAATCAAGAAGAGTAGTCCCGACACCCAGGTGTTTATCCTCTATCGCGATATGCGTATGTATGGCCAGATGGAAGACTATTACACCGAAGCCAGAAAGCAGGGCGTCATTTTTGTACGTTTTGATAAAAACAACCCACCGGTAGCAAAAGCTTCTGATGAAGGTGTGCTGGTTACCGTTAAAGATCATGTCCTGCAACGGGACATCGAGATCTGCTCTGATATTGTGGCCCTTTCTGCAGGCGTCTTGCCGAGCGGTTCGGAAGAGTTGGGCAACAGGATGAAGCTCAATACTAACGCTGAAGGATATTTCCTGGAAGCGCATGTCAAACTTCGACCTGTCGACATGGGAAGTGACGCTGTCTTCTTATGCGGAACCGCTCACGGTCCGCAACTTATTTCCGAAGCGATAGTGCAGGCCAACGCCGCGGCATCGCGAGCTGTTACTTTCCTCTCTAAAGATGAAATCAAGCTGTCGGCCATCAAGGCTGAAGTGTTTACGGATCATTGCGTCAAGTGTCTCACCTGTGTCCGATCCTGTCCGTTTGAGGTACCGCAGTTCAATACAGAGAAAGGGGAGATCGAGATCGATCCTGCACTCTGCCAGGGATGTGGCGTCTGTGCCTGTGTATGCCCGAGACAGACCATCAACCTCAACAACTACGAAGATGACCAGATAACCTGCGAGATTGAAACTTTGCTGGCGGAGGAAGCGTAATGGCTGATTTCAAACCGACGATTGTAGCGTTTTGCTGTGACTATTGAGGGTACTCAGCAGCGGACCTGGCAGGTTCGATGAGACTGACATACCCCACAAATATTAAAATACTCCGCGTCCCCTGCACCGGTAAAGTGGATGTAATGTACCTGCTCAGATGTTTTCAGGAAGGTGCCGACGGCGTCTTTTGCGTTGGCTGCCTGGAGGGCAACTGTCATTATAATCAAGGCAATTTGCGCTGCCGGGAACGGGTCGAGCATATCCATGAGTTGCTGGAGGAGATCGGCATCGAAGGTGACCGGGTCAGGATGTACAACCTGTCATCGGGAGAAGGGCCGACCTTTGCCAGATACGCTCAGGAGATGACCGAGCATATCATGGCCCTCGGACCTAATCCTTTAAAGGCGAAACCCAAAAAAGTTAAAGATCCTGCCTGACACGGCAACCTTTAACAGGGATTACGTAAAAGACAAAAAGCAGAAGCCTTTACAGGATACGTCGAAAATAACGGCACCTCACGAAAGGAGTCAATTATGTCTGAAGGAGCATTACGAATAGGCGGTAAAAAGAAAAGCAGGTTTATGGATCAGGTCAAGACACTGTTGCCGGAAGGCGGCAATCTTGACATGTGTCTTACCTGCGGGGCCTGCACCTCCGGCTGTCCGGCCACCGGACTGGAAGATCTGGATCCGAGAAAAGTGCTGCGGATGGCGGCCATGGGCATGGACGAAGAACTGATGGCTTCCGACTGGCCGTGGATGTGTACCATGTGTCAGCGCTGTATCTATGTTTGCCCGATGAAAATCGATATTCCCCAACTGGTGTTTAACTTAAGAGCCAGCAGACCTCGGGATCAGCGCCCTAAAGGTATTCTGGGCTCTTGTGACATGGCTCTTCGCAGTGATACCTGCAGCGCCATGGGGGCCAACGAGGAAGACTGGCGTTTTGTGGTTGAAGATGTTGCCGAGGAAGTTCGGCAGGATCAGGCTGGTTTTGAAAACCTGCTGGCGCCTATGGATAAGGAGGGAGCGTATTTCTTTCTGAACCAGAACTCGAGAGAGCCGATGACTGAGCCGGATGAGATGGTCCCGCTCTGGAAGATTTTAAACACAGTCGGAGCTGACTGGACCTATGGTTCGAAAGGATGGGCGGCTGAAAATTATTGCCTTTTCCTTGCTGACAATGAGAGTTGGAAGCATATCATCGAGGTCAAGGCAAAGGCTGTGGACGATCTTGGCTGCAAGGTGTGGCTCAACACGGAATGAGGACACGAACTTTTCGCAGTCCGGGCCGGACTGAAAAAATTCAACATCGATCATAAATTCGAAATCGCCAGTATTATTCAGTATTACGCAAAATGGATCAGGGATGGACGACTGCCGGTAAATTCCGACTGGAACAAAGACCTGAAAGTTACCTTTACCGTTCAGGATCCTTGTCAGCTTGTTAGAAAGGCCTTTGGCGATCCCGTAGCCGATGACCTTCGTTATGTCGTGAAACAGGTTGTCGGTGAGGAAAACTTCATCGACATGACACCGAACAAATCTAACAACTACTGTTGCGGCGGCGGCGGTGGATTTCTGCAGTCGGGATTCCCCGAAGCACGCCGTGAATATGGTCGGTTAAAGGCTGAACAGATCAAGAGTACCGGCGCCCAGTACGCCATTACGCCGTGCCATAACTGCCATGCCCAGGTCCATGACCTGTGCGAACACTATAATGGAGGGTGGCATACCGTACATCTCTGGACACTTATCTGTCTGTCTATGGGCATGCTGGGTGAGAATGAAAGAGTTTACCTTGGGCCGGATCTCGCAAACCTCGGCCTGTAGCATTCTTTTTATCAATCGGGCCGGGAGGGAGAGCTAAAAAATCCGGGTCTGTTTTGGAGGATATTTTATGATAGTAGCCAATAGAAAGCCCTTCGCTGAGATCAGGGAGATGCTGCAAGGGTACACCAAGGTCTTAAATATCGGCTGCGGAACCTGCGTCTCCGTCTGTCTGACAGGCGGGGAAAAGGAAGTGGCCATATTGAATACCGAACTTGAGATGGCACGGCGACTTGATGACGATCCTATAGACATCTATGCGCACACTGTCGAGCGGCAATGTGATCGTGAGTACCTTGCAGAACTTGACACAATCATTGAGGAGGGGAATTTCGACGCGCTGATGTCGATGGCCTGTGGTGTCGGTATTCAGTTTCTGGCCGAACGATATCCGCAGATTCCAACTTTTCCAGCGGTTGACACCAGTGGACTTGCCGTGAACCAGGCCGTCGGCTGGTATGAAGAGCGATGCCGCTCCTGCAGTCAGTGTGTTCTCGGTTCTACCGGCGGCATCTGTCCCATCACCTTATGCGCTAAAGGGCTGCTCAACGGCCCTTGCGGCGGCACCAATAAGGGAAACTGTGAGATTAGCAACGAACAGCCATGTGCCTGGTTCAGGATATATGAGCGTTTGAAAGGCCAGAATAGGTTGGATGCCATAAAGAGCATAAACATTACTCGTGGCTGGAAAGACCAGGCACCACGAGATCTGCTGCAACCCGGATATAAGAAACCGGAGAAAATGGCAAAATAATGGGATAGAACGACCCGATCATCTTTCCTCTACCTTAATGTATGAAAAATCAGAGGATGACATATGAGCACAGAAACACACAGCAATGCAGAGAGTAACCTGGAAAAGGTCTTAAAGTCCGGACAATTCGCTTTCACCGGGGAGTTGGGGCCTCCACGGGGCACCGACGCCGCAGAGGTGAGAGAAAAGGCTAAGTTTTTAAAAGGCAATGTTGATTCCGTAAATATCACGGACAATCAGACCGCGGTGGTCAGGATGTCAAGTTGGGCGGCATCATTGCTTGTCATTCAGGAAGGACTTGAGCCCAACTACCAGATGGTGTGCAGAGACCGGAATCGACTGGCCATGCAGGCAGATATCCTGGGTGGGGCCGCCTTAGGAATAAAAAATATGCTTTGCCTTTCCGGAGATCATCAGCAGTTCGGAGATCATCCTGATGCCAAGGGGGTCTTCGATATCGACTCGATTCAGTTGATTGCCATGGTTAAACAGATGCGGGACGATGGGCTCTTTTTAAGCGGTGGCGAAATTGAGCATCCGCCGAAGATGTTTATCGGTGCGGCCAGTAATCCCTTTGCAGAGCCGTTTGAATGGCGCGTCAACCGGTTAGCCAAAAAGATCGAAGCCGGTGCCGACTTCATTCAGACCCAATGTATTTACAATATGGAAAGATTTCGTAATTTCATTCATATGGCCAATGAAGAAGGCCTTACCGAAAAGATCTATATCCTGGCCGGTGTCACACCGATGAAGAGTATCGGTATGGCAAGGTACATGAAAACCAAGGTGCCCGGCATGGACGTTCCTGATGAGATTATCGATCGTTTAAAAGGCGTGGATAAGAAGAAGGTTGCCGATGAAGGCATCAAAATTGCCTGTGAACAGATCGAGGAATTTAAAGAGATGAAGGGCGTTCACGGTGTGCATATGATGGCCATTGAATGGGAGCATAAGGTGCCCGAAATCGCAGAGCAGGCGAAAGTGTTGCCGCGACCTGTTTTCGGTTGAATCTGAAACGAATTATCACCGTAAATAGAATGTTCTGGCCCCGGTTTTGTAAAACCGGGGCCAGATTTTGTCCTGTAGCGTATAGTTTTTATTCTTCTGTGCGGGGGCGAATCACCCCGTCACTCCACGTTATCAGCGTTTCTGTCAGCTCTCTTTCCCGTTGCGTCAGTTCTGAATCTGCAAAGGTGTTGCCATAGTAACAATTGATAATGTGTGTTGAGCTTAGAGAAAGTGTTTCGAGAAACAGCTCGAGACTGCCGGATTGCAGGTACAGCGTTGCATCGTTGACAAAAAGAATGTCCCGCGGTTGCTGTGTAAACTTCTCAAACAGTGTTTCTATTGTGCGTGCGTTTTCTTCGGCCAGACGGAGGGTGTGTGTTGCATCCGTGCCCATAAGGCGGGGAGCATGAATATGGGCCGTCAGATAGAGAACTGAAGTATCTGACGCAAGAGAGAGTTTTCCGCCGATTCCCTGAACCGGTTTCGGCGAAAGGTCAAGAACTGCGATTTGCGGACCGTATCCGGCGTTGAGAAAATGCTCAAGGATACCGGTTGTCAGGGTGGTTTTTCCGGAATTGACATCCCCGACAATGAGTGTCCGGCGGTTGAGGTAGTGCTCGATAGACCGGATGCTCATTACATAACTCCGAGCTTTGTCAGAACAAACCGTATGGCAAGAAATGAGGTAACCAGAAACGTGAGGCCCCCCATGCAATTAAGAATAAATGAATTTTTCAGGATGGTTTCCTTTCTGTTCAGCAGGTAAAGAATGATTCCGATAATAAGAGGGGTACCGGTAAGGCCAAGGGCAAGCATCAGCGGCAGCAGCAGGAAAAAGCTACCTTTTACAAAAGGACCGAGCATGCTGAGTAAGCATCCTGCAAATACTACTGCTGCAAAACGTTTATCTTTTACATCCAGTTCCCAGTTCATTTTGTCTGAGAGAAAATAGGCTCCGGCCATAAAGGTGGGAGAGAGGGTGGAAAGGGTGGCGCTCCAAAGGCCTATCATAAATATTTTCATGGCGTTATCGCCCAGGAGAGGCTTGAGAGCCAGAGCCGCGTCAGTTGCTTTTTGTACAGCGATGCCATTAGGGTGAAGTACTGCGGCTGCCACCAGAAAAATGGCCACACTGTAGAGCCCGAAGGCCAGTCCCATGGAAGAAAACGTGTCGAAACGCGCCAATGGCAGATCTTTCAACTGCCATTTTCTGGCATTGGTATTGTACGTGTGCATGCCAATGATCGTGATATGAACCGCACCGCCCATGATAGCTGCCATCATCAGAGCAGCGTCGATCCCGCCCGGCAGATTGGGAATAATCCCTGTAAATATACTGGTTACAGAGAGGTCGGCCATAAAGAGTGTTGCCACAAAACAGGCTACCACAAAGATAACCAGGAGTTTGCAGAGGGTTTCAAATTTTCGGTAGCCTTTACGCACCAGGAATACGGCGATGAGAATTCCATACATTACTCCCCAATATGGCGTATCCACCCCGGTGATGAGAGATGTTACCCCTGAAAGTGCGTTCATCAGTACCATGGCTGCAAGCCACGTAGCCAGCAGGGCATCAATGGTGAGAATCCAGGCCCAGTGTTTACCAAGGTGTTTTTCAGTGGCGGCGATAATGCCAATGCCCTCGAGGATTCCAACCCTGGCGGCCAGATACTGAGCGGTGGTACCAAATACTGCACTCAGGATAACGACCCATAGCATGGCATATCCGTAGGTTGCACCGGCAATGGCAACGCTGGCAAGGGTAGCCGGTCCACAGGCAACCGCGCTGATAATCCACGCTGGCCCCATCTCCCGAAGTTTTCGTATCAAGCGGTATTCACCTTCCCGAGCGGTGGGAGTAGCGGGAAGGGTTGTTTCTGTTTTCATGGGCAATCTCCTTTTAGACGTACAGTGGTTTACAATTACTGAAACTGCAAAAGGAGGCTGGGATGGCTTTGATTGGTGCAGACGGAACGTATCCGGCGGGAACAAGCAATCTCCGAGTTTCCTTCGACAGTATGAACTGTATCAGGTTCGATGGGTATAATCTCAGCCCCGCTGCAATCGCGGAACACCCCAATCGGAATGGACTACTATTAATGAGTTATTCTAAATAAAGCAATTTTTTTGATGAACTCTTGAAGATATGAAATGGTATTGACACGAGACAGCGGGAAAATTTTCACTCGCTGCGGCCGTCTTTGAGAATAGTATTCACAGTTTCGGCAAGATCACGTCTGGCAAAGGGTTTCTGCAGAAAGTGAACTCCCTCCTGCAATACACCGTGATGGGCTATGACATCGGCAGTGTACCCGGACATGAAAAGGCAATGCATATCTGGTTGCAGTTTTTTAATAGCGGCAGCAAGATCTCTGCCGTTCATGTCGGGCATAATCACGTCAGTTATAAGCAGAGAAACTTCTGATGGGTGTTGGCGGGCCAGGGTAATCGCCAGTGCCGGTGTTTCGGCGATCAGAACTGAGTACCCGAGACTTGTGAGTATAGTTTCAGTCAGCTTCAGGATAGAGAGCTCATCATCAAGGACAAGAATGGTCTCTCCCTGTCCTTTTGGTAACGGTTTCGGGGTAATAGCTTCAGCTTGTCTGGAGGTGCCATGATAGCGGGGAATATAGAGTTTAAAAGTCGTTCCTGCGCCCGGTTCACTATAGACGTGTATGAAGCCGTCATTCTGTTTGAGTATTCCATAAACTGTTGCGAGACCCAGTCCGGTGCCGCTTTCCAAACTTTTAGTGGTAAAAAACGGTTCAAAAATGTTTTCGAGAGTTTCCTGTTCCATACCGCAACCGCTGTCGCTGATTGCCAGCATCACAAAATCCCCGGGTGTAAAGCCCAGGTGCTCCGTGCAATATTCTTCACTTAAGGTTACTCTTGCTGTTTCTATGGTGATTTTTCCAACATCTTTTATCGCGTCTTTCGCATTTATACAGAGATTGGCGAGAATCTGATCGATTTGGCCAGGGTCCATTTTGACAGGCCATACTTCAGAATCTGGGTGCCAGAGGAGGTGAATATCTTCACCGATCAACCTTCGTAATAGTTTGAGACTTTGCTCGATAACCTCATTGAGATCGAGGACTACGGGCTGAATATTTTGTTTACGGGCAAAAGCAAGAAGTTGACGGGTAATGTCCATGGAGCGCCGGGCAGCTTTTTGAATTTCGGTGAGATCTTCATACAGAAGTTCATCTTTGGATACTTTCTCCCGTGCCAGTTCAGCAAAGCCAAGTATAACGCTTAGCATATTGTTAAAATCGTGAGCAACTCCACCCGCCAATCGGCCGACAGACTCCATTCGTTGCGCCAGGTTGAGTTGCTTCTGCAAGTGTAATCGTTCGTGCTCCAGTTGTTTCTGGGCATTCAGATTACTGCTGAATATGACTATACCGCCAATAGCTCCATCAGCCAGAAACCAGGGATGCACTTCCCATTTTACCCAGTAGATTGTGCCGTCCTCACGTTCGAAGCTGTCCTCGTCAGATTTCAGTACTTCCCCGGCCAGGCATCGCTGGTGAATCTCTTTCCATCTTTCAGGTATTTCGGGGAAAATGTCGTAATGACAGCGTCCGATCAGTTCCTTACCAGAAAGGCCAAAGTCTTCAAACCATCGCCTGCTTGCGGCAATGTATCGCATTTCATTATCAAACATTGCCAGTGAAGCAGGAGCATGCTCGATAAAACGACGTAGTTGTTCTTCATTTTCCTTAAGTTGATCGACGACGCGCTTACGCTCCGAAATATCCCGGCCAATACCGAGAACACCTATACATTCACCGTTGCTGGTATACAGCGGAGTTTTTATGGTTTCCAGCACTTCTTCATGCCCATCGTCTGCATAGGTGACGGTTTCCTCATTGGCTATTGGTTTACCATTTTGTATAGCTTTCAGATCATTGTGGCGGAAATAATCGGCAAGTTCGTGTACTACAAAGTCATAGTCTGTTTTGCCTATAATCTCGTTTTCCTTTAGGCCGAGAAATCGTTCAAACTTTGAATTGCACATCTGAAAAACGCCGTTTGTGTCTTTGAGCCAGACCAGATCAGGAAGAGTATTTAACAAGGTAC
>JBFHGS010000114.1:0-15100 GCA_041582995.1 Desulfopila sp.
ACTGTTGCAAATAGAGGCCACACTGTGTGATATTTAACTTCCCGAAGACTTGCTGGACGAAAATCAGTTATGTTTTTCTGGAAGGTTGTTGAAGATATCATGGATAGTTGCTGCCAGTCTGGATTTCTCTACCGGTTTAAAGATCAGGCCAGCCACGCCAAGATCTTCTGCAGACTTGGCTTTTAGTTTTTCGCTAAAACCAGTTAACAGTAAAACTGGAACATCTTTCCGGACTTCCATGCATTTATCGGCAAGCTTGTCGCCTGACATCCCGGGCATGGTTATGTCTGAAATGAGCATGTCATAGTTTGCCGGATTTTGTCGAAAAAGGGACAGAGCTTCTATACTTGATGTGGTGGCAGTAACCTGATAACCGAGCGAGGTCAGTAATTGCCTGCCAATATCTACAAGCATAGGTTCGTCATCCACAAAAAGAATATGCTCTTTGCCGCCGCTCACTGCTTCACCAGCAATGGGTAAAGGTTGTGCCTGCTGATGAGTAGCTGGAATGAGAATCTCGAATGATGTTCCTTGTCCGGAGGCTGAATGGACAATGATGTTTCCTCGATAACTCTGGACGATCCCATGCACAACAGCAAGCCCCAGGCCGGTGCCTTTGCCCTTGTCCTTTGTGGTGAAATAGGGTGTGAAAATATTGTGTATATTTTCCTTGGCAATTCCTTTGCCGGTATCCTTAATTTGCAGGTGGATATATTTACCGGGTTGCTGATTCGGCAGAAGTCGCGCATCGTTTGTGTCGAGCAGAACCTCATCCAGTTTAATGTGTATTTTCCCGCCATCGGGCATCGCCTGGGCACTGTTGGTGCACAGGTTCATGATGATCTGGTGAATCTGGGTGGGATCGGCTGTTATGCCGGAACACTTTTCACTCATATCAGTTGTGATCTGAATCGAGGTCGGTAGGGTTGAGCGCAATAGTTTAAGGGCTTCGTGGATGAGCGGGCTGATGTTAAGAGGTTCAAGTTTTCGTTCATTCCGGCGACTGAAAGTAAGAATCTGCTGCACCAGATCCTTTGCTCTTAAACCGGCAAGAAGCACCTGCCTGACTTTATTGCAGAGCGGTGTGTCCTTCGGGCAATCAAGCAGGATTAATTCGCAATATCCAATTATTGCCGCCAGAATGTTGTTGAAGTCATGGGCAATTCCGCCAGCAAGAGTACCGATGGCTTCCATTTTTTGAGCCTGATAGAGGGCAGCCTCCAGTTTATTTTTTTCTTCCTCTGCCTCTTTTTTTGCCGTGATATCAAGAAACATTGCACGTACGCCGGTGATGCTACCGTCTTCAGCAATTTCGGGCAAAGCGTGGAGCAGTGAGTGGACGCTCTGCTTTTCACGGGTTACCAGTTCCAGTTCTTCAGGTAGAGCCTGTTGTTCAGTGATCTGAATATAATTATGTTTTCGATGAAATGCGGTGTGGGGCAGAGAGGCGTAATACTTGCTTAAGGGAGTATTGAGCACTTCTTCCCGTGTGTAACCAAGGGTTGAGATAAAAGTATTGTTGGCATCCCTGATCCAGGCTTCTCCATTTCTATCTTCGATGATTACATACATTACCGGTGCTTCATCGAAGAGCTCACGATATCGCCTTTCACTTGCCTCGATCATGTTAACCCATTCTTTTCTTTCGGTTATGTCGAGGTGAAGCCCTGTCATATGTGTTATGTTGCCATCGTTATCCCGCTTGAAAGTCTTTCCTCTGCCCTGAATCCACCTGTATTGGCCATCTTTAGCCCGCATGCGGAATTCGATGTTGAAGGAGTCACCTCTGGTCGCAATAAAACTCTGAATAAACTCTTCTGTGGATAACCGGTCATCAGGATGGAGTAAATTCACCCAGGCCTCGTAATTATGGGGAAACTCATCCTGTGCATAACCCAGCATAGTAAACCAGGTTGGACTGAAATAGGTTGTACCATTCTGCGGGAATAGTTCCCAGATGCCCTCCTGAGCCGCATCCAGAGCCATGCTCAAACGCTGCTCGCTGAACTGAAGAGCCTCCTCAGCCCGGGTTCGTTCGCCAATCTCTTTTCCGAGTTCACTATTGATCTGTTGAACGGCAGCCAGGCGCTGTCGATGCTGATAGACTTTATAACTGAAAAGGGCATAGATACCTCCCGATCCAGTGAGCAGGTAGAGCAGGTATGCCCACCAGCGTTGCCAGGGGGGATCGGTGACGACAAGACGGATACTGTATCCTTCCTGATTCCAGAGGCCATGATTGTTGGATCCCTTAACCTGAAAGA
The DNA here is from genome assembly GCA_041582995.1 of Desulfopila sp. GTDB lineage: Bacteria > Desulfobacterota > Desulfobulbia > Desulfobulbales > Desulfocapsaceae > Desulfopila. Next base: position 2,265 of record JBFHGS010000114.1, read on the forward strand.
TATATTCGCCACCGTCAAGATTAGTATATGTGGCTGTTCTCCGATTTCCGATCGGCACCCAGTCGTTGTCAAAACCTTTCAGCATATAGGCATAACTGTTGTTCCGCGGGTTACTGTAATCGAGAGCGGTAAATTCAAAACTGATGGTGTTTTCAGTGTAGTCGAGAGCTATAGGGTCATGATTTTGTAAGTCGTTCCAGGGAATGGTGCTGTTCATTTTGCGTATGCCGGTAAGCCATATAGGTGGGACCTCCTGGTTTCGCACGATACTTGCCGGGTCGAAGATGTTTATACCATTACGTCCACCGATCACTATCTGACCATTGCGAGTACGGCAATGAGCGCGACTGAATTCGCTGCCTTGCAGACCGTCACTTTTGTCAAAATTATCTGCTTTGCCGTTGCGCGGGTCAAAGCGGGTGACTCCCTTGACTGTTGTTATCCAGAGTTGCCCCTTATCATCTTCAAGAATTCCACGGATGGAGTTACTACTCAGACCATTCTGCATTGAATATTGTCTGAAAAGGTTATTGCCTGGGGTCAGACTGTTTAAACCACCGTTGGTACCTATCCAGAGAGTGCCATGAATGTCTTCGTGAAGAGAGGTGATATTGTTATGACTGAGGCTGGTGTTGTCTCCTGGAATGGCGAAAAAATGTTCAAAACTTTTCCCGTCCGGCTGCAATCGGTTCAGTCCGTTATCAGTTCCGACCCATATGGCGTTATGACTGTCTTCAAAAATGGTCCATATTCCGTTATCGCTCAGGGACTCTGAATTTTCAGTTGCATGGGTATAGCGGATGATTTCCTGACGATCGGCTGATAAACGATTCAATCCGTTTCGGGTGCCGATCCAGAGACGGCCATTGCTGTCCTCTGCCAGGGCCCAGATCCGGTCGTCGGAAAGAGTATTCTGATCAGTGTTATCATGACGGTAATGTGTGAATTTACCCGATTGTGAATTGTAGGACGAAAGACCGTTGTAGGTACCGATCCAGACGATATCATTTTTGTCGACCAGAATTACCTCGGTTAGATCACTGGCAAGGCTGTTGGGATTGCCTGGCTGGTGCCGAAAGAGATGAGCTCTGCCACGTGCCGGATCATAGCTCTGGAAACCACCTCCATCGTTAGCAAACCAGAGAATACCATCGGAACTTTCTGCAGCGCTGTTAACACCATCATACATGAGACCTGCGGGGGCTGTAGGATCGCTTTGTATATGGTTGAAAAGCAGGTTACGTTTGACAAGTCTGTTCAGGCCACCGCCGTCTGTGCCAATCCATATTATGTTATCTCTGCTTTCAAAGATGAACCACACCAGGTCACTGCTGAGACTTGAGGAATTTGCCTGGTTATACCGAAACGATGAAAATTTGCCGTTTGCAGGATCAAAGCAGATTACACCACCGCCAAAGGAACTTATCCACAATATTCCGGAAGCATCTTCATAGATGTTCCAGATGTGGTGGTGGCCAATAGCGTCAGGATTATTTTCATCCGGCTGGTAACGTATAGACGTACCGTTTTCGGGGTCCAGCAGGTTCAGGCCGCTCGTTGTTGTACCCACCCAGAACCTACCTTTACTGTCTTCAAATAATGCACCGATCGTGTTGCCGGAGAGACTATCAGGATTCTCAGGGTGATGACGAAAATGTTTGAAGTTTGCGAGTTCAGGGATAAAGAGATCGAGTCCGCCACCATGGGTACCGACCCAAATCCTGCCAGTGGTATCTTCATAGATGTGCCAGATGGAATTGTGAGATAAACCATCCGGGATGGCAGGGTTGTGACTGTAACGGATAAAGCCCTTTCGTTCGGGGGGGAGACGATTGAGCCCACCTCCCTCGGTCCCGACCCAGAGATTGCCTTTGGAATCTGCGAGAATGGAAACAACCCCATTATGGGAAAGTGACTTTGAGTCTTCAGGGTCAAATCGGTAGTGAATGAACCGGTCGGTTGATGCATCGTACCTGTTCAGACCGCCGCCAACTGTCCCGACCCAGATATTACCTACGAGATCTTCTTCCAGAGCATACACCAGGTTGGAGGAAAGCGAAAAGGGATCTGCCGGGTCGTAGAGAAACTCTTTGAATGTGTAACCGTCATAACGGATCAGTCCATCTTCGGAACCAAACCAGAGAAAACCATAGCGGTCTTGAAGTCCACAGGTAATAGTTTTTTTGAACAATCCCTGTACTTCTTCTATCTGTTCAAAATGTAATTGCCTGGCAGGGGGAGTTGACGTATCGCCAGCTTCGACTGAAAGAGGTACAAGAAGGGCGAGAAGGAGAATAATGCACGTATATTTCCACGTTGAAAAAGTGTTACGTACATCAGCATACATTATGATATTTCTCAAATTTTAAAGATAGCATATCGTATAATGTTGAACACATAACCTGCTTATAAAAGAAGACATATACTTTGAACAGATGAACAGGTTGGGACAATGAGAATAAAATTGCAAAAAGGTTAACAAGATTCGCGTCAAAGAGTCAAGGGCTGACGCAGCTGACCCGGGTGTAGTTACTGGATGATTTTCGCCTGCTTACAGTGATTCCAGAAACGTTTGGCAGGTGTCGGGCTTCGCTGAATTTCTCATGTTTTTAATAAAAAAAAAGGCCCGGCAGATTGCCGGGCCTTTCAAACGGTCTGTATCCAGTAGTTTTACTTCTGGACAACGTTCTCTGCTGCAGGTCCTTTAGGGCCGTCTACAACATCAAAGGTAACTCGTGCACCTTCTTCAAGAGACTTGAAACCCTGAGCCTGAATAGCTGAATGATGAACAAAAACATCTTTGCCGCCATCCTGCTCAATAAATCCAAAACCTTTAGCATCGTTAAACCATTTTACTGTACCTTCAGCCATCGTGTTGTACTCCTGTGTACTGGTTCCCCTTGGAACCATTTTGTTAAGGCGTTGGGGTATCGTGTGATACTCCAACTTAAAGTCTGAGTGTCCAGACAGAACAGCGTATTACTGTATAGACCTGTTCATGCTGAAATCCAAGGAGAAACTCTGCTGCAAAGGTAGGTCATATGGCCTGTGCGGCGGGGGGCATATCCCGGAAATGTCTACTGTACTATAGATGATACATGGAAAAATATTCAAGTACATTTATAACACACTTCAATAAAAAGGAAAAGCATACTCTATTCTTACAGAACTATCTACTGCAGGTTAGGATTTTTTGTCTGATTTTGTAAACGCTTTCGGCATCTTTGGAAATGTATTCAATATTTTCCCCATAACTGCGCAGATATTGAAACTCACTGTACGTGTGCAGGATGATCGGGACTGTTGCCTGTTTTAATATGACGTTTCTGAGCATCTGGATATGTTCAGGGAGAAATAGCTCCGGGTCAAGAATGAGCAGGTCAAGACGCTGGCTAGTGCAAAAGTGGTTCCGTATGGCAATAGCACTACTTTCACATTGAACATAATGCCCCTCTTTGATTAATTCACGTTGCAGGAGATCACGCACATGGTGATTTTTATCTGTAACAAGAATATGCAGGGGTGCATTGACAGTCATGAGTTATCATTTTGGATTATTCTTCTGGATATTCAGAATAACAGTCAATTGCATATGGTCTTATTTAACTGAAATGATAGGTACATGCCAGGAACCTCTGGCGGGTTGAAATACCTTCTTGCACGTTTTTTCCGTGGTTTCGGTTTTTTCCTGGTAGTAAAGCTGAAACCCTTTTGTATGCAGTCGATTCAGAAGAGACTCGATGGAAAATGGTTTGAATAGGTAATCAGCAACCCCATTCTGAAAAGCTGCTATTGCATACTGCACTTCATAGCATCCGGTCATCATAAAAACGAGAGTGGTGTCTGATATCTCCTTTGCCTTGTGCACTATTCCAAGCCCGCTTGTCTGACCAAGTTGTAAATCGGTAAGCACAAGATCATATTGGGATAATTCAAGAAGTTGTATTGCCTGGTCACCATCTTTGGCAGTAGATACATTACATCCGTAGTTGATAAAGACTGTTTCAAGCAGGCTGAGCAGTATGAGTTCATCATCTACCACCAGAACGTTTGCAGGTCTCATCTGTCGTTTACTCCTCTGTTGCTATTATCTCTTCTCAGCGTATGGCTACAGAAAGACTTGCATAAACTGTTCCGAAGAAAATGGTGAATGCAAAATAATGGACAGCAGGTCCTTATCAATGATGTTCGAACTGTCATTCAGGTGTCTCTATAGGCTTGATATCTCAGAGTTCCTGCGACTTGTTGGGGTGGATTTCCGAATGGTTCGGTTACGGGAGGAAAAACATTGACGTGAGGTTGCCGGAGAGTGCAGAAATGCACAATGAAACATTCTCCAGCTCGACTGGAAAAAAAGCTGACAGGGATGTTAAAATTTGTAATGCAGACGAATGTGCTTTACATGCAGCGGACCGCGTCAAAACACCAGAGACAGTGGCCGCAGGGGACTGTTATGCCAAAACAGTCGTTTGCAAATGGAGTGATTTCAGCGGTTATGTCAGGGCAGGGGCCTACAGAGCAGTTATGGCAGAAAGGGTAGTCATATCTGAGCACTGCCTGGCGAAACTCATGGTATTCTGCAGACCGCCAGGCAGTAATAAGGTCATGGTCAGCAATATTACCGAAGGTTTTGTGGTTGATGTATTTAGCTTCTCCGTCCATATACAGGGTATGGGTATGCCAGAGTGGATGGCAGGGCATGATGGTGCCGTCGGCATCGACAAAGATTGCGTTATTTTCAATAAAGGTGCAGGAACGGTCGTTTGAGGCAGCAAGTGGCGGGAGTGAAAGTTCGATGCCATACTTTCGGGCGACGTCTTGCGCTTGGGCAAGGTAAACCCGGTCACGTTCGGTGCCTTCCTCATCCCATTCGTTGAGTTTCTTTACATTGAGCCAGATATTGTTAAGCTGAGCATCCTGCAACATTTCACGATACAATTGTTGTAATCGATGTTCTTTTTGCATTCTCGGAGCTATCCAGGTCTTTGCGGTAAGATCGACAAGGTTCAAACCTTCTGCTTCTGCCAGGGTCTGCCATTTTCGGTACATCTCACGTGCTTCTTCGGTGCAGGAGTCGAAAAGACTCTCGTTCTCTGCCTCCTGCCGGTAGGCCAGCAGATGTGAGCCGATAATATAATCAACGCCTTCTTCGGCAAGCTGTTCCACAAGTGCGGGGAGTTGCGGCAGTGTACTCTTCAGCAATACTATTTCAGCACCGAGAAGAAAATCGGTATGCTTTTTATCTCTACGGATTGCATCGGCAAGTGCCACCGGAGAACTGAGTTGAGGTGTTTTCTCGTGCACCAGCAAAGAGCAGGAAGCAGGGGCTTCTGCGGGGCTGTCGACAGAAATACAAAGTCGGTTCAGGCCGGCAGCGAGCAATGATTCGATATTGTCTCTGTCCAGCAACAGGCCGTTTGTTTGAAAGCCTATCCAGCCGGAAGGTGGCATCGTTGCCCTGGCGAATTCGACCATCCTCACAATATCGGGATGGAGCAGTGGTTCGCCTATGCCGTTTAAAACAAGTGCTTCAAGGTGAGATAACGCAGTTTTTGTGCGCGTAAAGATCTGATAATCAATGTGTTTGTTTGAAATTATGGAGCCCGGAACATGTTTGACACACATGTTGCAACTCATGTTACAACGAGTGGTAGTTTCTACATAGAGCTTGCGAGGAAACATGGGCGAAAATGGGCTGAAGGTAATTGAGGGAAAATACGTGAAGATGGAATGCGCTGTTCAGCACAACACCATCTTCACAGATATATCCTGACAGACGCTATTTTCCGATTATCGGATGTGGGCCAGAATGATGTTCAGTACCCTTCTGACAGGTTCGGCAGCACCCCAGAGCAGTTGATCTCCGACAGTGAAGGCGGTCAGGTATTCGGGACCGATGTTCATCTTGCGGATACGGCCCACAGGGATGGTAAGGGTGCCAGATGTTTTCTGCGGGGTCAGTTGCTGAGCGGTGATCTGACGTTCGTTGGGGATGATTTTAACCCACTCGTTGTTGGCAGCGAGGATTTTTTCTATTTCCGCGACGGAGATGTCTTTTTTCAGCTTGATGGTAAATGCCTGAGAGTGGCAACGCATGGCGCCGATACGGACACACTGACCATCGATCGGAATGTTATTTCCAGTAGCATTGCCGAGGATTTTGTTGGTTTCGGCTATGCCTTTCCACTCTTCTTTGGTCTGGCCGTTTTCCATCGCCTTGTCGATCCAGGGAATGAGGCTGGCAGCCAGGGGTACTCCCCAATTATCAGTGGACATGGTGCCGTCATTGAGTTTGGCTGTAATCGCCTTGTCAATATCAAGGATGGCGGAAGACGGATCAGCGAGAAGATTACTCACTTCACCTTCAATCTCACCCATCTGAGTGATGAGCTCACGCATGTTCTTGGCTCCGGCACCGCTTGCCGCCTGGTAGGTCATGGAGCTGATCCATTCCACCAGATCATTCTCAAAGAGACCTCCAAGTGCCATCAACATCAGAGAAACTGTGCAGTTACCGCCGATATAGTTTTTGATACCGTCAGTGAGGCCTTTATCAATGACTGAGCGATTCACCGGATCAAGCACGATGATGGCGTCCTTGGCCATGCGCAGGGTAGAAGCTGCGTCAATCCAGTAACCATCCCAACGTGCACGGAGTTTTTCATAAACTGCAGTGGTGTAGTCACCGCCCTGACAGGAGAGGATGATATCCATTTCTGCCAGCTTGTCGATGTTCATTGCATCTTCCAGTGGCTGGACACCCATGCCGACATCGGGTCCGTCCTGACCAGCCTGGGAGGTAGTGAAAAAGACCGGTTCGTAACCGTGAAAGTCATTTTCGGCGCGCATCCGTTCCATGAGAACGGAACCCACCATTCCTCGCCATCCAATAAATCCTACCTTGAGCATTCTAGACTCCGTTGTTGAATTCTCTACTATGAAGAAAGTATCTGTGAGCGGCCTACTTCACAGGTCCTTGAACTCTGTTGATCAATTTTCACTGGATCTCCCCTCATATGATAACTGTACCACTTATGGTTTACCTGAAAGGCTGCGGGATTGCTGCAGAACCATATGGCTAAACAGGACAGAAAAGGGAAGAATTCGGAACTGACGTATCAGGAAAGACAGATATGAAAAGAGTTCATTATAGCACACTGCATTGATTATGTGATTTTTACACAAAAGAATCAAAGTTGCTCGATAATTTTTTATACTCAGATTAAAAAAATATCTGAGTACCCCTGAAGCTCAGTCTGTTGCAACAGGATGAAAGTAAGGGACTGATTTGAATGGTACTAACTTAAGGCGTTTTTATTTACCTATACCATGTCCTAAATAGCGATTAAACATACGAGATATGATGTTAATTCAGTAGTTTAAAGTGCTTGTGCTGGCGATATTATGGCCTGTCCTCTGTTTACGCTCCGCTCGTACGCTCGTAGTGATCAAATCCGGTGGGTTCTCGTGTGTGGTTTAGGGAATGGAAGTGGGTTGGAACATTTTTACTTACTTAAAAAAACGATTTCAAATTGATAACGATCATCATTAATCCTCCCACAATGCAACCGAACACTCCGAGTAACAAAATAGGGCCAAATTTTGTTACTCGTCGTCTTCTTCGTTCTTCAGCATGTCCTTCAAACTTTAACCGGCCTGAATAATAAGAATACCCCCACCAACCAGCAGCCAGCCCAAAAATTCCTTGAAAAATTCCTATTAATGCATCCATGTAACTTTTTCCCAAAAGAATTATTTTAAATACGAATCGAGTCTTAAATAGGGTCAGACCAGAATGGCACTAGTTTAAGCAATATTTATTATAGAAATTAAATGAAAAACCATAAGCAGGGCCCCTCTGTGTCAATATAGGTGAGACACCTACCCCTTGAAAAATTAGTGTAGGGCGGGTAGGAAAAATACGATGCAATTGAATACAAAATCCACTCACAACTCAACTGACTCAGTAGATCTTGCCGTGACCGATTCAAAACCAAAGCGACCTAATCTCGAAGTACCGGAAAAAAAGACTCGTCGAAGATTTTCCAGCAAATACAAGATGAAAATCCTTTCAGAAATTGACACTTGTATAAAGCCTGGTGATATCGGTGCGATTCTGCGTCGAGAAGGATTGTATTCTTCAAACATCACCAAGTGGCGACAACAATTCCAGGAAGGTGCTCTCAAGGGGCTGACTCCAAGGAAAAGGGGCAGAAAGAAGCACAAGGTTTCTCCAATGGCCAAACGTGTAGCCACATTTTATCGCCACATAACTGAGGTGGCATCCCCCCAGGTTTCCGCGCGTCCGGTGCCTCCGCTGGCACTCAGCGATAGCGAGGAGCAGGTAGTCCTGGAAGTTCTCCATGAACCTCGATTCCGTGATTTCACTCCTTATTACATATACGCAACTCTCTTGGATGAAGGTGTCTATCATTGCTCAATCCGCACCATGTACCGTGTCCTGGCAAAACAGGGTGAAGTGAAAGAAAGGCGACGCCATGTGAAGAAAACACATTATGAAAAACCAGAACTTTTGGCTACTGCCCCCAATCAGGTCTGGTCCTGGGACATCACTAAGTTAAAAGGGCCTGCTAAGTGGACATACTACCACCTCTATGTGATTCTGGACATCTACAGTCGATACGTGGTTGGCTGGATGATCGCGCATCGGGAACAAGCAGAATTGGCCAAGCGCCTTATCAAGGATACATGCATAAAGCAGCAAATACAGGCAGAGCAGCTTACGATCCACGCCGATCGAGGCAGTAGTATGAAATCAAAAGCGGTTGCATTCCTACTTGCTGATCTCGGAGTGACGAAAACCCACAATCGTCCCTATGTAAGTAACGACAACCCTTTTTTGGAATCTCAGTTCAAAACCTTGAAGTATTGTCCCGAATTTCCGGAACGGTTCGGTTCCATTGAGGATGCCCGGAGTTTCTGTCGCAATTTTTTCACTTGGTACAACGGAGAACACAAGCACTCAGGTATTGGCCTTTTGACACCAGAACAGGCCCATTACGGAATGGATACGGAAATTCTTCAACAGAGGTCTCATGTTCTTGAAATGGCGTATAAGGAGCACTCGAATCGATTCAAGGGGAAAATCCCCAAACCGCTACCTGTACCGCAATCTGTATGGATTAATCCACCGAAGTTACCCGAAGGGCTTGACCTTGACTGCCAAATCCTACATGCTACTCACCTCTAACCGAGCGAATTTAATTTACGCATCATGGTGTCTCATTTTCATTGACACGTTCCGCGTAAATTGCGGTGCCTGATAAAGGGTCTTTCTATAAAACTGTAACTGAGAGCAGCTATCAGGAAACTGGCAATACCAGCGAGAATCATTAAAGATATCTGATTTAGCGTAATGCCATAATAATAGTCGATTATGGAACGGACCAATTTGATAGTCACATAATGAAAGATATAGAAACTGAATGAGACCAAACCAACAATTCGTAAAAGGCGTGAGCTTAAGAATGCATTGAATATTGTGCCGTTAGAGAGCAGGGCACACAGGATAAGAGCAATAGCCAGGATATCATAGTAAAAAGGGTAAACATGGGCATATGCTCGGAACTTGAAAAGACCGGTGCTGAGTAGGCTGAAACTAATAAGAATAATTATGCCAAAGACTCCAGAAAAACTCGCTGTCTTTTTGTGCTGTGTGAATCGAGGACCAAATTCTTTAAAAAGGAGTGCACCCATCATACCGCAGAGAAATATTGAGATATTTCTGACCATATCCAGCTGAAAGAATTCGCTGTGGATAATGTGTACTTCAAAAGTGTTTGAGTGGGCCAGGTAAATAAGGGGTGGGAATAGTGCCAGGCCAGCCCATTTGTTTATTGTTGCCATCCCGTGAAATACCAGGAGTACTAAAGGGAGAAGTAGATAGAAGAACATCTCCTGTGGCATAGTCCAGAGTTGCTTGTCACCCTGCAGAAAAAAAAGATGACGAAAGAAAACATCATAATGGGAAGTTGAGAAATAAATCAGGAATAAATAAAAGCTGTAAACTGGAATAATCCTTTTAACTCTGCGAAGGAAAAAATTCGACATGTAAGGCATGTTGAGGACACGGGAAGAGTCTTGTAGAAAAGGTTGTATCAACAGAAAACCGCTTAGAGAAAAAAAGAGGCTGACTCCGAGTCCTCCCAATCCGTCAAAACAAACAGTGGAGTGTTCTGCAAGCACATAAATGGCTCCTAATCCACGTAGACCGTCAAGGGCCAGGAAATTTTGTCCTTCGGCGGGACCTTTATCATCTATGTCAGTAAAGATTGCGATCTGAAGGCGCAGCGGGTGATTAGGATGAACTGTAAAGCTCGAAAGGTAAAGGTACAGCAGACAACTGAAAAGGAAGCTCAGGCCCGCCATATACTTATGATACGTTTGAGGAAACTCAAGCAAAACAGTTAAAAAGGGGTCGTTTCCATTGGTAACAAGAAGGACGCTATTATTTTTCAGTTCATACTGACTGATCTGGTCATTTATCTTGAAATTATTGTAGATATCAGCAGGATTGTAGATCAGTTTTCCACTCAAGCAGCTGTGAACAACTATCTTGTAGATGTGTATAGTTCCTGGCAGTTCTCCAAGATCAATTCGGATCATTCTGTCGGTGCTAGGTTGATTCTTGAAGGTAACCTTTTGCCTAGCATGAGCTGGTACCTGTTTTGGTTTAGTGGATTTTTTTTCTGTAAAAACGGGCTTGATATTCTCAGCCCCAAAATAAACCTTAAAAATCTGCTCTTGGTCACATTCCAGTGTGAGGTCAATTTGATACCATGGTGCACAAATGGTTGTTAACAACCTATATGTGCATAAAAGAAAAATACCGGTAATAACCAGCCTAATGAAAATAGATAAGGGTGGATTTGTTGTTGAAGCGATGTCTAATGAATTGCGTTGGTTGATTTTTGCTGTCATGGCATGCTCTGCTGGGAAAAATTTCTGACCTAGCGGAAGTTCAAATATATATGATGTATTATTTGCAACATATACAAATACATATCATAATTCTGTGCAGGGGGATAAACAACCATTCGGGGCCAAATGGATTCTCGATGCACAATATCCTCTCGTTAGGGTGGTGGCAAGCCTATATGTTTAGATTACATAAGAATTCTGCTTACTCTTGAAACCACTTTAGACCTACCAATTCAGGCAGTGGTTTAAGTTGCACGTAACCAAAAGGAATGGCACCGATGAGTGATGCAAAAAAGAGAAAGACCCACTCTCCCGAATTTAAGGCAAAAGGTAGGTCTGGAATCGTTACGAGGGCAAAAGACAATTAATGCGATCGGTCAGGAGTATGGCGTTCATCCGGTAATGGTCGGGCAGTGGAAGAAGGAAATACAAGATCAAGCCAAGTCTCTTTTTGAGGGGAAGCGTGGTTCCACACCTGTTGCTGCACATCGAGAACCTGAACGGCTGTGCAGCGAAACAGGTAAGTTGAAGATGGAACTTGACTGGCCACCAGGTTTTCCACGAATATTTACAATGGTTTCGGTTTTCTTAATCGCACCACTTCGCCACCAGCCGCTGAAAAGTCTTTAAGGAGGCCATCCCCTTTGCGACCGAATTTATCCGCAATCATCTCAACAGTACCACATTGCTCCGACTGACCTGAAGCGGGTATGGCTCCATCAGGCGAATCTGAACATGAACCAGCTCATATGTAAAAAATTGCTGGGTATCGAGATAAGCGACGAGGTTACACCGACCATCCTCGATACCTACGCCAACACCGCCTCAGCCGGATCTATTATATGCTTTCACCAAAACCATAAGGATATGCAGGAAAACGATCTTGGCACGATCTGTTCATTCGGCGCCGGTTATTCCGTCGGCAATATCATAGTCCGGAAAATATGCATTTGAGGGGAATGGCACTAGTTTAAGCAATATTTACTATTGAAATTAAAAGGAAAACCATAAGCAGGGATGCCGTTCGAGCCTGCAAGGGAGCAGCAAGTGAATGCCATTCGGGTCAGAGTAAAATTAAATCACTTTGGAGCAGGGAAAGATGGAGGGATGATAAAAAGATCCGCTCTGAATTTTTCATTTTGCTCTGACCCTATTTATTTTCACCAAAACAGGTCAAAGGGTATGAGAACAATGATTTATTTTCACTCTGACCGTTTTTATTCTAGTATTTCTAGTTGGTTAGCGTTCGTGGTTGGCGAGGGTGTTCCTTGGTTGGAGCCTTTTAATGGGTGTCCCCTTTTTCTTTACTTTTCCTGTTATGGTGATTGAGAGTAATCTAACAAGACAGCAAGCACAGCACAGATGATAACAACTGAAACAGCAAAAAATGTCACCAATACAAGTGCTGTGACTATTGGTAGGATTTCCTTTTTAGTAAACTCCCTTTCGGTAATTGCATCTCTGCTTGATATCCAATACCAAACTCGCACCCAAAATTCCTTCGCTTTGAATTGTTTTATCAATTTGTTAATCATTTTCTTAAGTAAAGAATGAAATTATCCCAAGGGCACTTTTTCAGTTATCGACATATATTACTATTGCAATATCCTTGAGTAAAATTACGCCCTGCTTCAATTTCTTCAGTAAATTCAGATGCCAGATCGTTCCAAGATAGGGAAACCGATATAAAACCTATGCCCACGCCTAAAGGAGTTGGTGCGGCAAGTGCACAGCCTAGACCTACACCACTAATAGCTAGTCCAATCCCTTTCTTCTGGACTTGGTCAGCGTGTGGATCTAGCACCCCAATACTCATCATTGTAGTTACATCAGTCACTCCACCTATCACTCTTAAAGCGACTTCTGTATGAGTTTTGGGAACTCCTACGAAAGCA
>JBFHGS010000115.1:0-15018 GCA_041582995.1 Desulfopila sp.
ATTCTAAGTAAACTGCGTTCAGGTGAGTCTTTTTCTGATATCATCGCGGTAACAGCACTTGAAATTAAGGATTCAGGTTTCATTGGCCACAACGGCGGTGAGCAGTCTTCGTTTCCTGCCGCCTTGACCGAACAGATATTTCGCCTTTCAAGTTCTGACCCTCTGCCCGAAAATCCTGCTGTAGTCGGGGATGACCTGTATGTGTTTAAGTTCAAAGAACGCCAGCTCCCTGAAACCGGAACCAACGACGAGCTTGAACAATACAGACAAGAACTGCTTCAAAGTAAACAACAGGAGCTGCTTTCAGCGTACCTCAGCAATCTGGAAAAAGTTGCCGAAATAACTGTTAACACAAATCTCTAAAAACCAGCCTTCAGTCTGTTCCGGCTGAAGATATGCTGCTCAGCCTCTGCCACCTGAATCTAAGGTTGCAGAGGCTTTTTTTATGCCAAAATCCAAACGAATTTCTTGTTCATTGAAAAAGCAGATGCCTGAACAGATAACAACGATGAACCACTACACAGTGAACTAAAGGGCAGCTGTCTCCCCATTGATCAATAATTTTCTGATTCCTTCTGATGAAAGCCATATTCCATGCTTCTCGCGCAGGACTTGAGAAATAACGAGCTCTGCAACGCCCTGCTCCTTCATCATATGAATTTCAGTAAGCAGAAGTTGCTGCTTACGCTCACGAAACTGAGCTGCGTCTTCAGCAGGCTGCCAACTCGAAGACGAAAGGGCTTCCACCAAACGTGGAACATCATCTTCAGCCTCATTTGCTTGTATTTCACACGGGATCTCCGGAGCCGCGCCTTCCTCTGTCAACTTTGAGCCGATGCCTTGCTGACCCTCAACAGACGAATCCACGCGTCTTCGTTCAGATTCAGCAACGTATTCCGTCTCGGACCGCAGTAATTCATCAACCCGCACAAGAGGCTCTTCAGACGCAAGTGTCAATGCACGCAACAGTTGCTGAATAAGGCTTGCTGGTCCGTTGGAAACTACAAGTTTACGTTTGGAATCGAGCGAGAGGTTTTCGTTTAAATCGACACAGTAGAGCGAAACGCCGGATTCACGCAACGTACTAAGCAACTCTGCAGCGGCGCATAGTGTTGCCAGTATCCATTCTGCCTGTAGACAGATAATAGTATCCCCGGGTTGCAGAGAGGCAACAATTTTTGCCCCCTCCTGTCTTTCCGCAAAGGGCAGAGAGAGCGGATTTCTGTTTTCAATAAAGATCTCATCTACCTGTAGACCGATCTCTGCAGCAAAAGCTTCAATCCTGGATTTCTGATCTGGAAAGGGAACCCGTGCCTCTTTGTTCAGGGCAAGAAAAATATATGCCTTTGTCGCCATGTGCTCTTCTCCTCAATCGGTTGCGGTTTCAGACTCCATATTCATTCGATTCCACTCACCTTGTCAAGATACTTTTCAAATAATCTCTTCTCCTTACAGAAATTATTTTCTCATCTGAGCAGACATATTTTACCTGAAAACAACCGGTGTTTTTCAAGGCTTAAATATCAGAACACCAATTAAATCGGCAATTCCACCTTTTTTTGGTTCTCTTGACGAGTCGACAATGATATAGTGATATGTTTCTTCTCCCGGTTCTCACTTTTCGCCGGCTACAGGTACAATAAATCATGCACAAGGAGTTTCCACAGTTCGCTTATATCATGCCTACCGATACTACCCCTCTTGAACAACTAAACAAACTATCTCCTTTCGAGCAGTCACTCCTCCAGTTTATTTCCATTGTTTACGAACCGGCGCATACTACTCTCGTAGTTAACTGCCTGCGTAAACTTGAATTTACGAACCCGAGAGGAAACCGTCCAACCGCTGCTAACCTCAACCATTATTTCTCTAAGTTCGAACAGCTTGGTCTGCTGAACAAGGATAGGCAATGCGTGCCGGAGATAGTCGAGATATTAAGCAAGAACTCTGTTGCTGATGGAACATATGAAGTATATGCTCAAACTATCAGAGAGGAAGCTCCGGTTTCCTACTACTACGGCAAATGGTCTACCAGATGCTGGCGTGCGATACGTGAAATGCGTATCGGCATATACACCCAGGATTTCGATCTGATCGAAGATGCTGCCGACTTTCTTAATAACCAATGCAAGGAACTCACTACTGATCTGCCACCTACAGTACAGGTGACCACATGTCCTTTTGATGCAAAGTGGATACGCAGTTTACCAACATCCTTTCAGTTTTACCTGTTCAGCAGTGTCTTTCAACACTGTCAGTCGCGGCTTGATTCTGCACCCGACATCATGGCATTCCTGCAGGATGAATCTGAGTTCAAACATCTTACGGAAGATGAGGTACTACCCTTTCGCAGACTTCTGTTCAACCAATTGCTCTTTACGGGGCAACTGCAGACAGCCAGGGAACTCGTCACTTCCAGCCCTGAATCATTTTACGGCACTGGTGCACTCGGTACTATCGAGTTCCTGCAGGGGAATAGCTCAGAAGCACAGACCGCATTTGTCAAAGACATACGTTTTCTCAACGAGCTGACCAGCTCCGACAGAGTCGCGTTCTTTGGTCCGACCGGGTTGTTTTACATCCTTGCCCTGCTGAAAGATTGTGACAAAGAAGATTACGGACTGATTGCCGATCAGATAAGCACAGCTCTCTCTCTTTTTCAGACTGCAGCAGAGAACACTGCATACGAATATCTTGCCAGGGTAGTTAACTCGCATATGAATAAGGTGGCGGAGGATACCGACATTCATCTGCCGGAAGATGTTCCGCCCTCCAGTATGACCATTGCTTTTGCAGGTCTCTGTCAATTCTGGTTGAACAGTGCAATCCAGCCGACGCTTGAAAAGATACTTGTTGAATCTTATGAAACAGCCAGCAAAAACGGCTACAACCTGTTCACAAGTATTTTTGCTGAATTACTCGCAAAAGCACAGCACGATAATGAAAGATATCTGGCAGTCCATGAAGAACTGCACAAATCCAGTGGTTTCATTCCACTCATTGAGATACTTAAGCCTGAAGAACCATGGAAACGCAGCCTTGAGGCTCTGATTCATGCAACTTCTCTTGAGCCTGAAGAACCACAAAGTACGGTTCGCCTCATATGGCTTCTTGAGGTTAAGGACAACACCATTAACCTCGGCCCCCGCGAGCAGAAGATTCTTCCTTCCGGCGGCTGGTCCAAAGGGCGGCCAGTTTCTCTGTCCCGCCTGTTTCAGAGCAGCAAACTTGCTTTTCTTACCCCTCAGGATCGTAAAATCTGTACTGCAATCACGAAACAGAGCAATACCGAAACTCAGGGTGAAAGTTACGACTTCGATATGGACAAGGCACTGCTTTCGATGGTTGGTCATCCTCTGCTGTTCCTGGCCGACTCTCCGACAACTCCGGTCGAACTCATAGCAGGTGAACCAGAACTTCTTGTTGAAGAGCGGGGAGACCTTCTGCATATCTGTTTTGCCCAGCCGATAACTTCTGACAATATCACCATCCACCAGGAGACACCTACCCGGATCAAAGTAATCAACATCAGCGACAACCATCGCCGAATTGCCCAGATTACTGGCAAAGCAGGACTCACAGTACCGAAATCGGCAAGTGAACACGTATTGACCGCTATCGGAAATATCTCATCGTTTATGACCGTACACTCCGCCATTGCTGCAGACAGGTCGAGCAACGAGAAAAACAACATCACCTTTGTTGACGCAGACTCAACCATTTACATGCATCTGCTGCCATACGGCACGGGTTTCAGGCTCGAGATGTTTGTTAAACCATTTATAGAAGGTGGCCACTACCTGAAACCCGGCCAGGGTGTTGAGAATCTCATGGCTGAGGTCAACGGGAAAAGGTTGCAGACCAGAAGAAACCTGGCACTGGAAGAGGAAAAAGCCCGGGATATTGAAGAGCTTTGTCCTATTTTGGATCTCGCCATGGATCTCGAGCAGGAAAATGACAGGGAATGGCATCTTCATGATCCTGATGATTGTCTGCAGGCCCTGCACGAACTGCAATCTATTCGTGATAAAGTGGTTATTGAATGGCCTGAAGGTGAAAAGCTGAACATTACCCATAAAGCCTCTATAGACAATCTCAACCTGAAGATCCGCACGAATCGCCACAACTGGTTTGCGATGAGTGGGCAACTGCAGCTTGATGATGACACGGTGATCGAGCTCAAGGATCTGCTGGCCAAGATGAAAGGTGCCTCCAGCCGGTTTATCGAACTTGGAGACGGCCAGTTTCTTGCGCTTACTCAGGAGTTCAGGAAACGCCTCGAGGATATGAACATCTACTCGGAAGGATTTGGGGATGAAGATGACTCCGAAATCCTTATCCATCCCCTTGCAGCACTACCGCTGGAAAAACTCGCTCTGAACGCCAACACTGATGCGGATCAGGGCTGGAAGGACCAGCTCTACAGAATTCGCAATGCCCAGGACTTTCAGCCTGAGGTGCCATCCACACTGCAAGCCGAATTGCGAGATTACCAGCAGGAAGGTTTCGAGTGGCTGGCCCGACTTTCGGAATGGGGTGTTGGCGGCTGCCTTGCAGATGATATGGGACTCGGAAAAACACTCCAGTCGCTGGCCGTAATTCTGAAAAATGCCACTGAAGGACCTTCACTGGTTGTCGCCCCGACTTCTGTTTCCACTAACTGGATGAGTGAAGTCGTCAAATTCACCCCTACTCTTACGGTGAAAACCCTGTCAGGGAAGGACCGGGAAACGATCATCAATGAACTTGGCCCGTTCGACCTTCTGATCACCACGTATACCCTTCTGCAACAGGAAGAAGAACTGTTAAAGACGGTCAAATGGCAAACGGTTATCCTTGATGAAGCACAGGCAATTAAAAATGCGGCAACCAAACGCAGTCGGGCCGCCATGTCATTGCAGGCGAAATTCAAGCTTGTAACAACCGGTACTCCGATCGAGAATCATCTGGGGGAATTGTGGAACCTGTTCCATTTTATAAATCCAGGCCTTCTCGGAACGCTGAACAATTTCAACGAGCGCTTCGCGTCCCCGATTGAACGTTTTCAGGACAGAGACGCACGACTGAAACTGAAAAAACTCATTCGACCATTTATCCTGCGGCGTATCAAGTCACAGGTTCTCGACGAATTGCCATCACGTACCGAGGTGACACTGAATGTCGAAATGAGCAGCGAAGAGATGCACTTTTACGAAGCATTACGTCAAAATGCGATCGATATCCTTGAGAACAACAAGGAAAAGAAAGGACGACATCTGCAGATTCTGACAGAAATAATGAAACTGCGGCAGGCCTGTTGTAATCCGCGGCTGCTTGATGCAAACACTTCAATCCCAAGTGCCAAGCTTGAAGTCTTCTCTTCGATTGTCGAAGAACTTATAGAAAGCCGACACAAGGTTCTGGTTTTCAGTCAGTTCATTGGCCATCTGCAGATCATTCGTGAATATCTGGTTGAGAAAGGTATTGCATATCAGTACCTCGATGGATCTACCAGCTCAAAATTGCGTAAAGATCGGGTAGAGGCTTTTCAGGCCGGTCAGGGAGATGTTTTCCTTATCAGCCTCAAGGCTGGTGGCCTCGGGCTCAATCTCACCGCAGCAGATTACGTCATTCATATGGACCCCTGGTGGAACCCGGCCATTGAGGACCAGGCATCAGACAGGGCTCACAGGATAGGCCAAACCAGGCCGGTTACTATCTACAGACTGGTCTGCACCAATACGATCGAAGAGAAGATCGTCAGGCTGCATCAGGAAAAACGCGATCTGGCCGGCAGCCTGCTGGAAGGAAGTGACATAAGTGCCAAAATGAGTTCGGAGGATCTACTCGGACTTATAAAAGAACAGTAAACAGCCATAATTTCTCATGAACATTGTGTGGTATTTGAATACTTTTCAGTTTTCAAATTCTGTAAAACAAACGTCAGTTGTTTAAACCACAATGTTCATGAAAAGTTTGGTTCCGGGTCTTTCACTTTCTCTTGAATAATCACAGAGCAGCATGTAAAAACGTCCATCCCTTCAACATCACTCTTGCATTACTGACAGCCGGCATTTGGCCTGCTGTACAGATGAAACATACTGAAATGCTGTCTCAGATTTCCTGCTCTCCACTTCGCATATTCTTATATATCAAGCCATAGAAAGAGCTGTCACCAGAGTGAAAATTCCACCCGAGATGTGTTCCGCATCTTCCGCACAGCACAATGCGCCAGAGATAACCGGCAAACCAGGAGAACTCAGAACTGGCCTCGCCAAGTACACTACATCCGGGGGCTCTGCTGAAGCAACCTAACTCAAAGACAATTCCTGCAGGATTAAAAAAGGTGTGAAGGTGGGCACCGGCGATATGTATACGCTGGTCTTCAGAAGTGATGGGATGGCCGCAGGCTTTGCAGACTAGAACGGGATGCTTCCCGGGACTTTCGTCGTCCTCGTTCGTAACTTCAGCATCATAATGCCGTTCCCGCTCAAAAGCATCACGCAACACAGATATTGCTGGTTGAAAGGACAACAGCAGGCCCGGTATAGACATCGGACCTGCCAGGTTGCCAGGAGGAGTTCCAACCGTCATTTGCGGACCTCCTTGTAACCGGTGAAAGGCCACCGGTTACTCGAAATCAGGTAAACTACTCTTTAGAAAACTCCTGAACAATGGCATCTACCATTGCCGGAATGGTATATTCCTGTGGCTGAATATCAACACGCAGGCCGTTATCCGTCACAGTTTTGGCAGTAATAGGCCCAATTGCCGCGATCCTGACACCCGTAAGAAGTCTCTTCAGATCCTCTTGGTCCTCGGCATCTACCATGGTGAGAAAATTGCGTACTGTTGAGGAACTTGTAAAGGTTATCATATCAACCTCGCCAGCTTCAAGTTCTGCTCTCAACGCTTCTTTTCTTCCCTGCGGCGGTACATTCTGATAGACAGGGGCGACAGTTACCTGAGCTCCTGCACCGCGAAGTGTCTCAGGCAGAATCTCACGAGCCTGCTGAGCCCGCGGAATGAGGATATTACGTCCTTCAACTCCCTGGTCGAGGAGGCTTTCCGCCAGTCCTTCGCCTGTAAAAATACCGGGAATAAGATCGGCATTCAAACCATAGGTCAGCAGATAGTCCGCAGTGCTTTTACCGACCACCGCAATATCCGGCCCTTTCATATCACGTGCATCCATGCCTTTGGCGTAGAGACGATCAAAGAAATATTTCACTCCGTTGAGTGACGTAAAGAGAATCCAGTGATACTCATTCAGCCTTTCCAGTTCACTGTCAAGGACATCATAGTTGGCAACCGGCTCGATATTGATAGTGGAATATTCAAGGCAATTCGCACCTGCTTCTTCCAATCCAGCAACGAGTTCACTCGCCTGCTCACGAGTTCTGGTAACAATTATCTTACGACCGAACAGCGGACGTTTCTCATACCAGTCGACAGTCTCTTTTAATTTAACAACCTCACCGACAATAATCAGGGATGGCGGTGTAATACCCGCATCTTTCACAACATCAGCAATGGTCTCAAGGGTGCCAACCACTGAGCGCTGCTCAGGAGTGGAGGCCCAGCGTACTACCGCAACCGGAGTTTTGGGATCGCGACCATGGGTGATCAGGTTACTGACAATGATCGGCAGATTCTTGATACCCATATAAATAACAAGGGTACCGGCACCGGTGGCAAGCTTGGACCAGTCAATGTTCGAATTTTCCTTGGTCGGATCTTCATGACCGGTAAGAAATGCAACAGAGGCGGTATAATCCCGATGCGTGATGGGGATACCTGCGTACGTAGCTGCCGCGGTGGCAGAAGTTACACCCGGTACAACCTCAAAGGAAACACCGGCTTTGTAGAGTTCCTGCACCTCTTCACCACCACGACCGAAGATAAAGGGATCTCCGCCTTTTAATCGAACGACGACCTTACCTGCCTTCGCGTGATCAACGAGCATCTGATTAATCTCTTCCTGCGTGTGGGTGTGCTTGACGCCGCCGCGCTTGCCGGCGTAAATGAGAATTGCGTCTTTCGGAACATGCTTGAGCAATTTATTGCTTGCGAGGTAATCATAGACCAGCACTTCGGCCTTTTCGAGCAGGTATTTTCCACGTACTGTGATAAGGCCCGGATCACCGGGGCCGGCACCTACAAGATATACCTTTCCGCTTCTGTTGTTCTTCGTCTGTTCTTCCATAACGTATTACCGATAAACCCCTTACATCGTAGAATTTATCATTTGCCGTATGCAACGGCCTGAGAATGAATTTTGCGCCCGGCTATAAACCATAACAGGTCAGCAAGACACCACTTGAAAAGTAACCGTCTCTCTGACCTGTCACCCCGAAACAGGGGGCACGACGTATGTCTCACCCTTTTTTAAGGGCAAAAAAAAGGGCACACCTCAAATCATAGGGTATGCCCTTGTGCGTACTATAAACATGAATTCCGATATCACTATCAGGATTCCACAAGCGGCATTTTACAGCTCGCTCATGATAAACTCGGTAACTTGACCGATTGACTTGGAACCGTCAACAGAAATAACTTTTGGGCCGCTGCCATTTTTGAAATAGTTTACTGCAGCCATGGTTCCGGTCTTGTCATCGTAGTAAATACCATGACGCTTATCGATGGCATCCACATCCTGGTCGTCTGCACGGGTGTTAAGATCTCCACCGCATACACGGCAAACAAGCTTGCCATCTTTCTCTACCGGCTTGATAGCATCAAATGCAATGTGGTTCGGATGGTTGTTGTCGTTCACACAGAGACGACGACCCATGATACGCTCTTTGGCGATTTCGCGATCAAGGACGATCTCAATAACATAATCAAGCGCCAGACCTTCTTTCTCAAGAGTCTTTGCCAGGGTAATTGCCTGATCTTTGGAACGGGGAAAACCATCAAGAATCCAACCTGCTTTACAGTCATCTTTCTGCAGACGTGCAATCATCATCGGAATGGTGATATCATCAGGAACCAGATCACCACGATCAATATACTCTTTAGCCTTCTTGCCAAGCTCAGTACCGCCACCGATGTGCTCTCTGAAGATAGCACCGGACTCAATATGCGGAATATCGTATTTTTTCTGTACGATTGCGCCCTGAGTACCTTTTCCGCTACCGTTTGGTCCGAAAACCAGGATATTTTTACCCATAGCATTTCTCCTTAATCTAGAATTATATAAAGCAAAGACTGTATACCTGATGCATACAGTGAAACATCATAGAAAATACCTGTCCCGGTGCCGCGCTCAGTATGGTTATAATCTGCGGCAATGACAGCTTGAACGCATAGCAAAATGGCGCGGACAATCCCACTTATCAGACTTTCCAAACCAAAGCAAGGCGTAAATATAGCCGAAATTTATCAGTGAGGCCAGAAAAATATCTGCCCGAACTTTTTGACTTTCAACCTGAAAGCGGGTATTTTTTGATGATCATTGTGCCATGGAGTTCGTCAGGGCGCTCCACTATCTAGCCCTTCACATTATGCTTCCCCTGCCTTCACGCAAACATACATATAAAATTTTACAATTTGTCATCGATTATGAAACAAATCCGAATAGGTATTATTGGTTTTGGTACTGTCGGCAGCGGCCTTGCCCAGGCCCTGTACGAACAGAGAGAGCGACTCCAGCAGAAAATGGGGGCCGATGTCATCCTCTCACGAGTGGCTGATATCAGCATCTCCAGCCTGCCCGAACAGTTCAGCACGGTTACTCTTACCAGTGACGCAAACGACATTTTCAACGACCCGGAAATTGACATTGTCGTAGAACTTATCGGTGGCATGGAGCCTGCCAGAACCTTTATGCTTGCAGCGATCGCCAAAGGCAAACATGTGGTTACTGCCAACAAGGCACTCCTTTCTGTTCACGGCAAGGAGATATTTGATGCCGCAGTGCAAAACAACGTGGAAGTCGGATACGAAGCAAGCGTAGGTGGCGGTATTCCGATTATCAAGTCCATGAAAGAGGGCCTTGTCGCTAACAAGATTAACTCCATCAAGGGCATAATGAACGGCACTGCCAACTATATTCTGAGTCAAATGACTGACTTCGGCACTCCGTTTGCCGATGTCCTCAAAAAAGCCCAGGAACTCGGATTTGCCGAGGCTGACCCAACCTATGATGTTGAGGGGATCGACACTGCACATAAGCTTGCAATCATGATGACCATTGCCTACGGTCTCGATGTCAAGCTTGACGATATAAGTGTTGAAGGAATCTCAAGCATCGAGCCGATTGATATAGAATACGCCAAGAAATTCGGCTACCGCATCAAGCTGCTCGCTATAAGCCGAAATCATGGTGATCATGTCGAAGCGCGGGTACATCCGACTATGGTACCCGAACATCATATGCTGGCGACAATTGGCGGAGCGTACAACGGCATTCTGGTTAACGGAGATACAGTTGGTGATGTTCTGCTATATGGTGCGGGTGCCGGCATGATGCCTACAGGCAGCGCAGTCGCAGCAGACGTTGTAGATATCGGCCGTAATATTCTGGCCGGCTCCATCAACAGGGTACCTGCACTTTCGTATCTGCCTGAGTACATCGGTAAGCCGACCATCACGCCGATGAGTGATCTGGTATGCCCTTACTATTTCAGAGTCACCGCACTCGACAAACCTGGTGTACTCTCGACTATCACTGGAATATTCGGCAAGCACGACATATCCATTCGTTCTATGATCCAACCGGGTCAGGATGCCAATGAACCTGTCCACATCGTGTTCAGGTCCCATCGTGCCACTGAAGGTGCAGTGATACAAGCTATACAGGAAATTGACGCACTCGACGTATGTTCTGTGCCAACTGTAAAGATTCGCCTCCTCAACCCGGAGTAATATATAACCGCTATGAAATATCTGATTCTTGTTGGTGACGGCATGGGAGACCATCCCGTCGCCGAGCTGGACGGCAGAACACCGCTCGAAGCCGCCCAAACCCCGATGATGGATGAACTCTGTCAACGTGGTGAACTCTTTCTGAACAAAACAGTACCTGAAGGTTTCCCCCCTGGAAGCGATGTGGCCAATATGTCGCTGCTTGGCTATAGTCCTGCCCTTTATTATACGGGCAGATCACCTATTGAAGCTGCCTCGATGGGAGTTGAACTTGCCCCGGACGAAACCGCATTTCGCTGCAATATGGTCACCCTTAAACAGGAGACCGCCGGCCGGGTACTCATGGCGGATTTCAGTGCAGGCCATATCACCAACGAGGAATCACATCAGCTGATTGCTGCCCTCGAGGCAGAATGCTCCTCTGAGATGTTTCACTTTCACCCGGGGGTAAGCTACAGACACCTGCTGGTATTTAAAGGTGACCATCCAGGTTTCACGACGGTACCTCCGCATGACTATATAGAACAGGATGTTACAGAACATTTTCAACAGTACCTGCAACATCCGGCCTGGAATGCGCTTCTGGAAAAGGCCTCAAAGATACTTGCAGACCATCCGGTGAATATAAAGCGTATTGAAGAGGGGAAAAATCCGGCAAACATGGTATGGCTCTGGGGAGAGGGAAAATCCCCAAGCTGCCCTACTCTGGTCGAACGATTCAAGATCAGTGGTTCAATGATCAGCGCTGTTGATCTTTTAAAAGGCCTCGGAGTTGTCGGCGGTCTCTCGGTCATTGATGTACCCGGCGCAACCGGATACATCGATACCAATTATGAGGGCAAAGCACAGGCGGCAATAACCAGCCTTAAACATCAGGACTTTGTCTTCGTCCACCTCGAAGGACCAGATGAAGCAGGCCATAAAGGCAGCCTCAAAGATAAACTCACAGCCATTGAAGACTTTGATGCACGTATCGTTAAACCGATAATAGAGCATCTGCAGGAGACGGGTGAAGAGTTCCGGGTTATTGTCACCATGGATCACTTTACGCCTCTTACCGTCCGCACTCACACACGCGAATCAGTTCCTACAATTCTTTTCGACTCACGCCAGCAATATCCGGGCAGTGGCCGTAATTTCAATGAACGTGAAGCCGTCGCCCATGATGCCGAGATGCATAACAGTATCGAGGAAGGTTATACTATGATTGAGAAATTGCTGGAGCGTTAAACACTGTTATGAATGAACATATTTACCGATCAACCGTCAGGGTATTGTACGGTGATACCGATGCCGGGGGAGTTGTCTATAATGCCAACTATCTTCGATATTTCGAACAGGGCCGTACTGAACTCATGCGCGAGTGGGTTTGCACCTACCATGAAATCGAGCAGATGGGTTTTGTGCTGCCCGTCACTGAATGCTGGACCCGGTTCAAGGCTCCGGCATTCTACGACGATCTTCTTACAATTGAAACTGAAGTGAGCGAAATAAGCAGGCTGAAATGCACGTTCAGCTACCGCATCTGCCGTGATGAAAACAACGGTAAAAAACCAAAACTTCTGGTTAAGGGATACACTGTCCACGCAGCAGTCACCAAAGAAGGCAAACTCACCAGATTGCCTGAGGATATTATTGAGAAAATGACCCGTTTTGTACCAATCAAAGGGAATAACTGAGATGCCTCTTAGAATTATATTGACAGTTTCTCTATAGAGTGTATATTAGACGGTCTCAACGCGGGGTGGAGCAGTCTGGTAGCTCGTCGGGCTCATAACCCGAAGGTCGTAGGTTCAAATCCTGCCCCCGCTACCAATGCCGATAAAAGGAGTCAGGTGAATTTCACCTGACTCCTTTTTTTTTACTCTCTGAAATTTATCACCGCTCCCTTCAGGAAACGTCCTCTCCGGTCTGGATACGGTTTATCTGAGCTCCCGACCTTCTTAACGCGTCCAGCATATCCTCAAGTTCATCTCCCACTACCCGAATAGTTACCAGGCGCTGATTGGTGCCAAAACCGTGATACACAGTTATTGCCTGAAGGTCCATATCATACCGGCGGAAAATATCCATAGCATCATACAGGTCACTTGACTTCTTACCGATGATAATTTCAATTCGTGCTCCGTCTTCACCAGCACCAAGCACTTTCATAAACGCTGAGAAAATGTCAGACTCAGTGATTATTCCCACGAGCCTGCCCTTATCCAGTACCGGCATACCACCGATTTTATGCTGGCGCATGCTGTGGGCAACACTCTCAAGCGGTGTCGCAGGTTCGACCCACATAGGTGAACGAGTCATAATATCCTGAACTTTTGTGGCATCCGCTATGAAGGCAGGCGCACCTGCGGAACTACCGTCGACAATAGAGGGCATAGCATTCACAACATCCTGCCGGCTCACAATACCGATCAGATTTCCACCATCGTCAACCACCGGAATACGACGAATTTTCTTTTCCTGCAGACACGCATATGCTTCTGCAATCGTCTGCTCCTGCCTGATGGTGATCAGTGTGCTGGACATCCACAATTTTACAAACATCGTTGCTACTCCCTAAGTTACATAGAAAGAAAAGT
Source organism: Desulfopila sp. (assembly GCA_041582995.1). Classification (GTDB taxonomy): domain Bacteria; phylum Desulfobacterota; class Desulfobulbia; order Desulfobulbales; family Desulfocapsaceae; genus Desulfopila. The sequence continues at coordinate 13,431 of JBFHGS010000115.1, forward strand.
GATTGCGCCGCTGGCCAGATCCATACTCACTTTACAGTTTTTCATATCTCTGTCGATCACTACAGTCTCATTACCAATGCGAATTATGCTCTCAGCAGCTAAACAACCGAAGACTGAGATAGTAGCTGCCGAAAAAAAATGCTGCTTTTCTCCAAGAGAATCTTCCGGTGTTCCTGGAATAAGGTTGAATCCACTCAACTCACGCTCAAGTTTTTCCAGCTTTTCCTCAATTGCTGCGATCGAGCCTTTTGGTTTCTGTTTTTTCCCGAATCGATGATACCACTTCCGGACACTAGTGAGTGCCTCCTGATACTCCTGTTGCAGAACCCGATAACGTCGATACCTCCTCGGATCGGTTCCAGCCGCTACATTCACAGGTTTTCCCGCTGCGGCCCCAAGCTGCCCGACAATCACAGAACCTCCGGCAACGATTTCTCCGCCTACGAGTTTCGCCTTTTCAGGACAATGTATGTTACCTGCGGCCTGAATATCACTGTAGTAGCCGCTTGAACGGATAAGAATGTTACCACCGGCTATAAGCAACCCCTGTTCTATATAATTAATATCAGCGTCACCCTGAACCCGCACTTCAGCCCCGGGACCAAGTATGCCGCCCTTCACAACAACATTTCCATGGGAATTGATTTTGGCAGCCTGGACGTTACCACCGACAACCAGATTACCTTTAGTGGAAACCATAAAGTCAGGCAGGATCGATCCGCTTATATCAACCGCATTCTGTGAACGTATATTGCCAGTTGAATAATCGACATCACCGTCAATTTTCTGCCGCGATGACACCCGGATTGTATCAGTATTAACCAGCGACAACACACCGGCTGCTGTTGCTCTGACAGTGTTGTCATCATCATTATAGCGTGTATCATCAGAGACTTTTACCAGCAGATCTTTACCGGGCATCGCAGCAATGATTTCACCTGCGACATTCATTCCAGCACTACCCGGCATAGCTGAAACTTTAGTGGCCAGGATCTGACCGCTGGAAACACCTACAAACATCAATCGTTCACGGTAATCAATAGAGCCGTTCCCAAGTAACTTGCCAGGCAGAGGGCCTACTTCCACCTCAAAACGTAGATAGGCGTCTTTGCCGTCAAGAGCTGCTTTCCCTCGCGCAATAACACTATTTCTAACAGGCAGACCAGTCTCTTCAACCGTATCCAGCGCAAACTGTATCGCTGCTCTGTCAACCCCATATATGATTCCGGACTGCTCCAGCATCAGAAGTACCTCAGACAAACCCGGAACTGCAGCACGCGGTAGAGCTGGAAAGATATTGAGCCGTGCCTCCATCAGATCAGCAGATTTCATACAAAGAGGAACAAACCCAACACGTACATACTGTTTTCCTTCTGCGCTCCTCAATGTAATGTGAGGATATCCATAACAGGTTGCAATAATAGCTTTCCCGTCTGCAGAAATTTCAGTATACTCTCCAGCCTCGAGTATTATCGGATAGTTATCGACCTGTTCTGTTTCTCGCAATGAGACAATACTCATCCCCGGCAACACTAAATCACTCACCTCAATTTCTTCAGGCGGATCTTTGCTCAGATCATCAACAGGC
>JBFHGS010000116.1:0-14880 GCA_041582995.1 Desulfopila sp.
CAATAACCGTATCGAATTGATAAATCACAGACACCTCCCATGCAGTTTTGATAAGACGATCCGCTACCGCATACATACCGGGCTGATCGATCGCAGAACCGATTGGCCTGAACCAACCGAAGATGATGCTATGTTGAATTTCCCAGAAAAATCCCCATCGTTCAACAGCACCTGTTCGCCAGGCATAAATTAAAGAGATTCAAGCCACTCTTTTCATAAAAACACCTGGATTGTCCAGTAATGCCCCCATAGGTACCAAAGTTCATGCATGATTAAATCAATTACAGACGCCACAAACAAGGAGTATTTCTATAGTCAGCTGAATGAGTATACCACCCTGATCAGCGTATTTTACCTTCAGTCTGTCCCGTATAACTCTTTTGTTGTTACCCGGAATATGGTAATGTCATCAACATTACGTTGACGTAAAGATAAGGTAAATGCGACCTGAACAGGGGCAGTTTTCATGTCTCTGTTAACGAATTTTAATGCAACACTCCGGTGTGGTACTGAAAAATGCTGTAAAACTCTCTCCTGGGCCCGATTAAAAGTATGAAGATGCACTATACCATCTTGGTTTCCGAGAGAGATTACAGCTCTATGTTGAAAAGTCCTGGCAAAAGAAAAAAAACGGTGGAATACAACACAATCTGAACGAGAAGGTGAGCATATGTCGATCGTCAAATGGGAAAAAGCCAATAATGTAGCGATAGTTTTCATGAACCGGGAAGGAAACAAGCAAAACCTCGCTTTTGCCCAAGCCATGAATTCTGTTCTTGCAGAAGTTATTAACGACCCTGATATTACTGCAACAGTTTTAGCTTCAACCGATCCCAAACACTGGTCGATAGGCGTAGATGTGGAATGGGTTCTCTCACAAATGAAGGAACCCGGAGCCCCCAGGGTGAAAGAGTTTATGTATACTATGAACGAAGTTTTCAAAAAACTTTTACTCTTTCCGGTGCCCGTTATAGCTGCTATTAACGGGCATGCTTTTGGCAATGGTGCCCTTCTCGCCTGTACCTGCGATTTTCGAATGATGAATGAGGCGCGCGGATTTTTCTGCTTTCCGGAAGTGGATCTGGGTATTCCGTTTCTACCGGGCATGACAGCCTTTTCAAGAAAAGCGATCCCGGAATACAAACTCAATGAGTTGGTTTTCACAGGAAAAAAAGCAACAGCAGGAGAATTATCTGCAGATCATGTACTCGTGAAATCCTGTGAAAATGCAGAAGTACTGATGGAAGAGGCTTTGTCCTTCGCCGGAAAGTTACAGAAAAAACGAGGAATTTTCGGCGAGCTCAAAAAGAGGATGCACAAATCCATTATTGAGGTTCTGGAGAAAGAAGACCCTGCCTATATTGATTCCCTGTTTCTGTTCGTGAAGGACTGATAAAGTTTCTTAACCGATATCAAAGGCAGATGGGGACATTTCATTTCTCAGCAAGAATATTGAGGTGTCAGGCGTCAGGTGTAAGGAGTATACATAACAGCTTGTCTTTGCCGGCAATATGAACGCAGATACGGCGAAATAGGACAGGCTTCAACAAATACAGCTCACGCCTCACTCTTCACTCCTTACACTTCACCTGTTCAAGCTGAAATTCTGGGGTAATCAGATATTTTTATGTCATTGATTTTTTCTAATGCATCTGTTTTTTTAAAAAAAGCTGAAGAGATTGCTGTCTGTATTCATGACGGACTTTTCTCCTGAGTCAAATCTGACTGGGCTTGCCGGAAAAGCAAAGGGAAACCACCATAAAAAAAACCCGCTGATGCAGCCACATCAACGGGTTTAAAGGTGAAACAAAAAGAATAACAATCAATCTTTCTTTCTTCTACTGGCACCGGCAAGCCCAGCCACCCCAGTACCGAAAAGCAACAAAGTAGCAGGCTCAGGTACTGTACTGTTGGTTGAAGACCATGAAAAAGTGGCCCCGGTTATGGTCTGCCCGGAGAAATTCCATACTCCGGGTGTGTCATCGTATCCTGCATAGCTGATATAGCCGGTTCCACTTAAATCCAAGTCAGTCGTACTCTGATCATCGATAGAAAGAGTCTCCAACGTGAACGTGAATCCATCTATTGTCCACAGGGTAAATCCGGAAACGAAGGAATCAAATTCAAAATTATAAATAGTACCTGTTGCACCAAAATCGAGTGTAGCAAAATCACCTGAGGTGCTCATCACCAACAGGATACCGCTATCATCATCTCCATTCGTAAACTGCAAACCGGTTGCATCAGACAGATCTGTACCACCGGTTATATCAAACCCTCCACTAATGCTGATTTCCCCAGAAATCAGCTCAGCAGACGCAACGCCTACTGTCATTAAAGAACCAACTGCAGCAATCGTAATCCCTTTTAATACAGTTTTCCGCATACATTTCTCCTTTAGATTATAGTAACAATCAGCTACACCAAAAGACTCCACCACACGCAGAGTCGTAGTGTACGCCCCCTACAAGATACAAAACACAAACCACAAGAATTACTCATTATTCTCTTCATTGCTGACAACAAATACAATGCCGTGAAATGGTTTTATGTGCTCAACCACTGTAATGCTTAACAGCACCATCTCCTTCTGCTCGCTCCTGGAAAAAATACTGTGAGAACCAGTGCTGAAAAGCAGATACACAGTAACTGAAGTGCTTTTTTCACGATTATTCCTTCAAATGAATTCTTTCATTGCCTTATATATACAGAGAGCAACAGAAACATAATGCGTACACTGATTATTCATCGCAGCTGCAACCGGAGCAGGTGCACAGGCTGATCAGTTTTCTTGCATCACGAACCGAAATACTACCATCACCATCAAGATCACATTCCTCGCAGGTTTCTGAGAGCTGTCTGATATATTGTTTCAAAACTGAAACATCTGCCTGGTCGACAATACCGTCCTGATTGAGGTCTCCTACGCTCTGATCATTTCGCACAAGGCGGACGTAATTGAAAAAACGTTCGCCACCTTCGCCAAGGGGACCGCCTTCATACTTTGTGTCAAAACGGACAGCACCTGCACCGTGCGTATCATTCCCGTCATCATCAACAGCAGTTCCAAATGCCACATACCACGCATAGTAATATTCTGTACTGTCTCCGCCGAAATATGCGCTGGTGCTCGACCAGAAATAGCCATAATCAGGGTAGTAGGCAGTCGTTCCTTGCGGAAGTTCTGAAATCATGAAAATAGTAGTGTCTATTGCCGGCCCGAGATTGGCGGTGTCAAAGGCACTTGGGGAGTGGGTATAATCAAGTATAGACTGCAGTTCTTTTACATTCGGCAGACGCCAGTCATCGTATCCTGCAATGGTGGCATCTTCAGCATAAGCCAGCGCGGTTTCCCAATCCATACCGTCCACACTGTCATCCTGCTGCCACATCAACCCAGTGGCATGATCTGTAACCGTGCCATCGCCATTAGCCTCGAACTGGTTGAGGCCATAGGTGGTATTGCCGCGTACAGCACGAACGTAATTATCAGCAGGGTTTATTACGGAATCACCCGGGACATCTCCCTCGGCTGGAGGAAGAAAAAGTGAAGGGGGCTCATCCGAATCTCGCATATCTCCGACAGCCCTTGCACCTCCTGCCGGATAGGCTTTTATATGACCGGTACCATGATTGACGCCAAAAGCGGCTGGAGATCCGGCTTCCGTTGTTATACCCAGATAATATTCAGTCCAGAACTGTTCGTCCTTAGATACAGTCTCACCAGCCAGATCAAAATAGATCGTGTTGAGATATGGCCAGCCCTGTGAAAAATCACTGATCGAAAATAATTCTTTGGTAGTAGGCAGTCGCCAGTCATCATATCCGCCAAGTTCCAGTGATTCGCTATACTCTTTTGCCTCCTCATAGGTAAAACCGTTACGCGAGGGTGTCTGTTGCCACATCAGCCCAGTAACATTGTCTGTTACTGTACCGTCTCCATTATCTGTATAACTGAATTGATTGCCTTCTGACTGAGCGTCCTGACCGTAAAAAGGTTCTCCGGGTACAGAACAGTCGATCTGAGTGCCATCATTGTCATAGCAACTGGTTTGGCCAGTATCAACAATGGCATAATCACTACTGTGTGCGACTAAATACGAGGAACACAGCAAACCGCAGGCAAGAAAACAGATAAATCCACCAGATTTCATTTTCTCATTCATGATATTCTCTTTCGATGGCAGTTGTAGAAACGGGCCATACTGGCAGAATGCGGGAACAACGCGATTGCGTGCACAACAAGGTGAGAAAGGTCTTTCGTCTGGTCTTCCGTATTCCAACCAGATCGACAGCTATACACTTACAATCAGTTAGGAACGTACGAAGGAATTGTGCATGAATTATGCAAAAAATGAGGATATTCTTCTATGAGAATCAACATGTAGGATACATAAACAGTATTCAGATATGCACTGAGGTACATCTATTTACGTTTTGGCCTATAGCGAGAAACCGTGCTTGTTAAAATATGGTGCACCTATATTGCCACAGAGGGGTTGGAAGCATACTAAAGCCGGAGGGGGGAATATCTTCCCAGTGAATAGGCACATGTTTTATTGAAGAAAAAACACTCTCCGATTTTCCTGCGCATACACTACATTACAGAATGCGGTCTCTTGCAGTCAGGCACACAACTATGGCTGTCTGCTCCTTCAGCTATAAAGGTGAAAAGTGATCAGCTGCAGCCAGAGCGAAAAATATTTTCATAAGTAATTCAGCACAAAGGCCAATGTACAAAGTGGTTTGATTGTCGATACCGGATTTGTTCTGCTTACAGAGCCATATGAATTGCCGTTATAATTTCCAGATTCCCCGGAAAATAACGTATCTATTCAGTCTTAACGTTTCAACCGACTCGTACAGATCCTCAGCATCCTCTTCTTGAAAGTAGCTTGAAAAAAAGCCCGCAAGGTGTGCTTGCGGGCCTTTTTTCTTTACCAGCATCTACTTCCTAAAAGCAAATCTTCAATACTTCCTCGAAAGTAGCGACGAAATGCGGGGTTATTCCTTCCTTGATGTGGTCAGGCAGCAGTTCAAAATCGCCTTCATTATCTTTAGGAAGAAGTACCTGCTTAACATCAGACCGTTTGGCGGCAATAATTTTTTCTTTCACCCCTCCGATCGGCATAACCAACCCGCTCAGAGTCAGCTCACCAGTCATTGCAGTGTCTTTTTTGATTGGCTTGTTCATTGCCAATGAGTAGAGCGAACAGGCCATAGTAATACCGGCTGAAGGACCATCTTTCGGGGTCGCTCCAGCAGGTACGTGAAGATGAATCATGCCCTTCTTGAAAAAGTCTGTCGCCTCTTCATTGTCTTTTAAAAATGAACGAACATAACTGTAGGCAATTTCAGAAGACTCCACCATGACCTTACCCAGTTGCCCGGTCTGCTTAAAACCAGGGTTACCGGTAGGTACAGGAATGGCTTCGATATAGAGCGTCGTCCCGCCCATAGAGGTGTAGGCAAGGCCACGGATCACACCGACCCTCGGTTTCTTGAAAGCTTTACCCTCCGTGAAGATCTGTTTACCGAGAAGGTTTACAAGCTCACTTTTACGAATTTGTACAACCTCATCCGGATCCTTCACAATACGGGTGACAGCTTTTCGGATGATCTTTTTAATACAGTTCTCAAGACCGCGCACTCCTGCTTCCCGTGCCCAGCCATCAACAATTGCCGTCACAACAGGTCGCGGAATTTTCACCTGACTCGCTTTCAGACCATGCTGCTTAATCTGTTTCGGAATCAGATGCCGACTGGCAATTTCAACTTTTTCTTTCAATATATAACCAGGCAGCTCAATCATTTCCATACGATCAAGCAGAGGGCCCGGAATGGTATCGAGCTGGTTGGCAGTGCAGATAAAGAGCACCTTGGAAAGGTCAAACCGCACATCAAGGTAGTGATCAAGGAAATCCCTGTTCTGTTCGGGATCAAGCACCTCAAGAAGGGCAGATGCAGGATCACCTCTGAAGCTGGCTCCGATCTTGTCAATCTCATCCAGCATGATCACCGGGTTGGCGGTTTTACATGTTTTGATAGCCTGGATAAACTTGCCTGGCATTGCCCCAATATACGTGCGGCGATGTCCTTTTATCTCTGCTTCATCACGCATTCCACCAAGTGAGAACCTGTAAAATTCACGCCCAAGACTTTTGGCAATAGACTGGCCGATAGAAGTCTTACCTACACCTGGAGGCCCCGCCAGCAGAATGATCGAACCGGAAAGGTCCCCTTTGACAATACCTACTGAAATAAGTTCAAGAATGCGTTCTTTTACATCTTCCAGACCGTAGTGATCTTTATCTAGAATTTTTTCAGCCTTGGGAGCGTTATAATTATCTTTGGTATAAATTCCCCACGGCAGCACGGTAAGCCAGTCGAGATAAGCGCGACTGACGTTAAACTCGGCTGATGAGGGGCCGAGCAACCGGAGCTTTTCAATTTCCTCTTTAACCTTGTCTTTGGCCTCATCGGAAAGCGTAAGCTTTTTCAGCCGTTTCTCATACTTCTCTATTTCAGCCTGGGTGTCATCCTTGGCAAGACCCAGCTCTTTTTTAATCTCCTGCAACTGCTGCTTGAGGAAAAACTCACGCTGCTGCTTGGAAAGCTGCTCTTCGATACGCTTGGAAATCTGCGCTTTGAGTTTGGATATTTCCAGTTCCTTGCGGAGCAGAACCAGTGAAGCTTCGATACGCTTACGCACGTCCTCAAGTTCGAGAATTTTCTGAATATCAACACCGGAAGAGGTCGTCATGGAAGCGGAAAAATCAGCCAGCGCACTTGGGTCACTCAGGTTAATGCGCTCGATCAGTAATGACAATCCTTCCTTAAATAATGGATTCAGCGTTACAAGTTCCTTGATGCAGTCAATGATTGCAACAGAGTATGCCTTCAGCTCTTCTGTGTTCTCAACATGATCTTCGGTAAGATAGTTGGCGTCCGCATAAAAGACTGTGTCTTTTCTGTAAAGATTCAGAACCTCAAATCGTTCCAGCGCCTGAGCCATAAGCTGCAGCGGCTCACCATCTTTGGGGGGTGTTGCCTGCACTATGCGCACTACCACACCAACATTGAAGAAATCCTCAGGATCTTCAGGCCTTTTCGGCATTGCATCTTCGCTTGGTTTTGTCAGCAGCAGCCCAAGATAGAGCGGCGTCGACTGCTCTCCCTTCTCCATCAGGGCCCGTTGGATTTTCATATCGTCAACAATGATGGGTCCCATCATTTTGGGAAACATCGGACGATCATGAAGCGGAATGATGAGGAGTGTTTCCGGAAGCAAATTCTTGGAAACCACTAAAGATTTGTCAGAACCTTCTTCAATGTTTTCATCTTCTGTAGAATCAATTCCATCCGGGGTTAAAACAGTCGGTTTTTCAGCCATGCATTTTCTCCTTTCTATCTGTGATAGCAACGATAATTCAAGGATATCCATTCTATGTCAACCAGTCGACTTCGACGAGTTTCAAGCACGTTTCAAGGCGAACACCATTATTTTAAATACAATTTCGCCAGCTTAAAAGTCAAGGCAATTGTCCTGAATGCCTATGGATATAGTGGTAATCACTCTTTAACGCTCTGTGTAGTACTTTAATGTCAAATCATTCACAAAAAGCTTTATGATTTGAAAATGTTACTCATTAGCTACCAGCGAAAGTAGCTCTTCACCAATGAGACCGTTAGTCGCTACCAGTCCGTTTTGGGGGAAATTTACACCTCCGCTGTAATCGGAAACCTGCCCTCCCGCTTCCGTCACCAGCAATGTTCCCGCAGCAATATCGTAAAGTTTCAAAGACTGTTCCCAATAGCCGTCCAGCTTGCCCGCAGCAACCCAGGCAAGATCCAGGGCTGCCGAGCCGTGTCGCCGTATATCACGTACCCGAGCCATAATCCTGCTAAACGCCTTTAGATTGTTATCTTTCTGCCCGTCACGGATACAGCTGAAACCGGTAGTGAGTACCGATTGCAGCAGATCCGTCCTGCCGGACACTTTCATTTTCTTACCATTAAGACAGGATCCCGCCCCCTTTTCGGCTGTAAACATCTGCCTCAGGACCGGAGCATATACAACCCCGGCCACAGTCTGACCCGCTCTTTGCAAAGCGATACTTACAGAATACCCAGGTAATCCATGCACATATGATGTCGTGCCGTCAATGGGATCAAGAACCCAGCAACTATCATTACCGGTTAATGTCGTTCCGCGCTCTTCACCAAAAATACCATGATCCGGAAATTCCTTAATGATCTGCTCCCGCAGGTAATCCTCAACTTTCCTATCAACCGGAGTAACCAGATCACGCACACTTTTATACTCCACCCACTCCTCACTCATCGACTCCGACTCGTGAAGACATATTTTCCCTGCACCTTCAGCCAGATCACGCATAAACCTGAGCAACATATCAATCACCTGAATTTTTTATCTAATCCACTCGCTAAACACAGCATTTTTCAGTATCATGGTCAGTATATAGCATGTTTCTTGCTGATCAAACGGTCCATTTCCTTTTCATCCATTTTCCGCTGTCGCCAGCGCCAGAGGACTGCCATGACACATGATTTCACCAAACAGCTCCAGGTAAACAACAAAGAGTACACTTATTACGATATCTATGAACTGAGTCGACAGGGTATCGGCAATATCGACAGGCTACCCTACTCCATCCGTATCCTTGTTGAAAATCTGTTACGGAAATTTGACGGTAAAATTGTTCAGCAATCTGACATAGACGCCATCAGTAACTGGCAGACCAGTTATGATTCACCGTTTGAAATCCCCTACCACCCTGCCAGGGTTCTTATGCAGGACTTCACGGGCGTTCCTGCAGTCGTCGATCTGGCCGCCATGCGTGATGCGGTCCGTGATCTGGGCGGGGACCCGTCTAAGGTCAATCCGCAGGTTCCTGTTGAACTGGTAGTCGACCACTCTGTACAGGTCGATTATTCAGGCACTTTCAAGAGCCTTGACCAGAATGTAGCCAAAGAATATGAGCGTAACGGCGAACGCTATACATTGTTAAAATGGGCTCAGAAAAGTTTTGATAACTTTCAGGTTGTACCGCCGAACAGCGGCATCTGCCACCAGGTTAATCTCGAACATCTCGGCAGAGTCGTGATCGCTGCTCAAACCGCTAAGGGCCTGACTGCCTACCCTGACACTGTCGTAGGACTCGACTCACACACTCCGATGATCAATGCCATCGGCGTTATGGGGTGGGGTGTAGGCGGGATTGAAGCCGAGGCTGTCATGCTCGGTCAGCCCTATTATATGTCGATTCCCGAAGTTATTGGTGTCCGTCTTACCGGCAGTCTCCGCGCCGGGGTCACTGCCACTGACATGGTCCTGACCATCACCGAAATGCTGCGCGAATTCAAGGTCGTTGAAAAATTTGTTGAATTTTTTGGTCCCGGTCTTGCCAACCTTTCCATTCCTGATCGGGCAACTGTTTCCAACATGACACCTGAATATGGTGCCACCCTCGGTTTCTTCCCTGTTGATCAGAAGACTCTGCAATATCTTGAGATGACAGGCAGGTCGGAACAGGCTGCACTTTCCGAAGCCTACAACCGCGCCAACGGCCTCTTTTACGAAGGTGAAGAAAAGATCGAATACACAGCCCGGCTGGAACTTGATCTCTCCACAGTTGAACCGTCACTTGCCGGCCCAGCCCGGCCGCAGGACCGAATAGCTCTTTCCGGGATGAAAAAAGCCTTCGGTAACATTCTCGGCTGTTCTTTCGAACGTGATGCCGAGCAGGCAAATATCTCAACGTTTCTTGATGAATCCGGCTCTGCCACCTCACGTGAAAATAACTGCCAGGCTGTCGCCAAACGTGACATCGCCATAAACCTGCATAATATACCGGAAAAAATCGGTGACGGCAGTGTTGTTATCGCCGCAATTACCTCCTGTACCAACACTTCCAACCCGTATGTATTGATTGGTGCCGGCCTCATGGCCAGAGAGGCAGTACGCCGCGGGCTACGAATTCCCGCGTACGTGAAGACGTCCTTTGCTCCGGGCTCACGAGTTGTCAGCAGCTATCTCGAAGCAGCCGGACTTATGCCATATTTTGAAGCACTTGGCTTTCATATAACCGCCTTTGGCTGCACCACCTGTATTGGTAACAGTGGTCCCCTCAATCCAGAAATCGAAAACGTTATCCGGGAACACGATCTGAATGTTGCTGCTGTACTTTCAGGTAACCGAAATTTCGAGGCGCGTATTCATCAGAAGATCAAATCCAATTTCCTCGCTTCACCGATGCTGGTAATGGCTTTTGCACTGACCGGCAGGGTCGATGTCGATCTTACCACCGAGCCTGTGGGGCTTGACCCGAACGGCATGCCGGTTTACCTGAACGAATTATGGCCTGAAAACAGTGAAATAGAATCTCTGGTCAAACAACATGTGACCAAAGAAAGCTTTGCGATCCAGTACAGCAAGATATTTGATGGCGATGAATTCTGGGACAAGCTGGAGGTCGAAGAGAGCACAACGTTCACCTGGGAGGAAAACTCTACCTATATTAAAAAGCCTCCGTATTTCTATGATTTTACACAGGAACCTGTAATGCCCGGTGATGTTGCGGATGCCAGAGTGTTTTTGTTGCTCGGGGAGAGTGTTACCACAGATCACATCTCACCTGCAGGAGCAATTCCTGAAGAATACCCTGCAGGTAAATACCTTATTGAACAGGGGGTAACAAAAGATACCTTTAATTCATATGGCTCACGTCGTGGCAACCATGAAGTAATGATGCGTGGTACATTTGGCAACATCAGAATCAAAAACCTGATGGTCGCGCCGAAAGAAGGCAGCTTCACCTTAAAGTTTCCTGAAGGCGTAGAGATGTTCAACTACGACGCCGCAATGAAATACAAAGCAGAAGGGATACCCCTCGTGGTTCTGGCCGGAAAAGAATATGGAACAGGCTCTTCCCGTGACTGGGCAGCAAAGGGCAGTAAGCTGTTAGGGGTAAAAGCGGTTATTGCTGAATCCTATGAGCGTATTCATCGCAACAATCTCGTTGGAATGGGAGTTCTGCCGCTTATGTTTACAAACGGTGAATCAATCGGTTCACTCGGTTTAAATGGTGACGAGACCTTTTTCCTGACCGGACTTGCCGGGATGAAACCACGGAACGAATTACAGGTACGAGCGGTTGCAGCAAATGGAAAGGAGAAGACCTTCACTGTGGTCTCCAGGCTCGATACTGAAGTGGATGTCAGTTATTTTGAGCACGGTGGGATTCTGCCTTATGTATTACGGCAGATGATGGCCTCATAGGTAGTTATTTCTGATGTAATACACAAAGACAAGGGGTTCAGTATATATACTGAACCCCTTGTCTCATCAATTTCCTCACAATCTATCGAAAAAATTCGTTCCGAACATGGTATATCAGTCAATCTTCTTTTTAATCAAAGGAATCAACTCAGGCTTTCTTTTGCCGATAAGCTCAGCCAGTCGCCCGGAAAGTGCATGCTCGGGGTTGTTCATTACAAAATCAAAGGCCTTGACGTAGTTCTTTTCAACCAGCGCCTCTAGCAGTTGCTGAGCATAACGATGATCTGTCGCTACTTCGAGGATAAAGATGATGGCATCCGGCATCAACGTGTTAACAGCTTTGGGTTTGATGGAATAGATACCCTCAAAAATTGCATCGACCTGTGGATGATCCATCCGTTCATGAAGCAGCAGTGTGGCAATATTGGCATCACGATCAAACATCGCGTGTATAACCACCCGGGTACAGGGATGATCAGGATTCCGCTCAACAAAGTCATAGGCATTGGTCAGGTTCTTCTCAGCCAGAGCTTTAGCGAGTTCATTCTTCAGCGGGTGATCCGGAATCACCTCAAGCATATAGACAATAATCTCCGATTTCAGTTCACGGATATAATCACTCTCCACCTTCCGCATACCACTGAGAATAGAAGTAACACCCTTGTGTTCAGGCATGCTTTGCAGAATTTTCACAGCACTCGAATAGGTAAGCCCTTTCAGTGATTCACCGCTTGTACCATACATTTCCTGCTTCAGTCTTTCGACATAATCAGAGGTTGGATATTTTTCAAGAAAGTCAAAAGCCCGATCAAAATCCCAACCAGTAAGCTTGTCTGGATTCTGTTTAATGGCAGAATACTCTTCCATTATCTGCTGGTCCTGTGATGCAGGTGCAGAATCTCCCAGGGACAACATCTGCGCATCCCGATTCTCACCATTAGAGAGCTTTGTTTTGAGCTTTCTAAAAAGTCCACCACCTTTCTTTGCGTCTGTATTTTTCATGGTCACTCGGAATATTTATTGAATTTACATATTAGCTATTTGCCCCTGACACGGAATAATGTCGAGAAACTCCTATTCTGCCAAGGTCGTAAACGGGTGGGCCAACTCCAACCGGTCAGCAGATTTACCAAAAGAGAAACTATAATGCGCCATCTACCGCTCCCGCAACCGAAATCGGAAAATTCGCTATAATTCGTATTCAATATTATTGATATACTGCTATGGCACTAATATCGTCACTTGGTTTGAAGCGGGGATAAAGCAGACAATGAGGGTCATTTTCCTGCAGGATTCTGATATGATTGCGGACGGCTCGCAGACCGCCATCGGCAAAGAGACGTGAAAGGTGATCAGGCGCATGAGGCTCACCGGTACTGGAATCCGGCACATACAGCCCATCAGTATAGAGAATAACAGCAGCAACTCCCAAAAGAGACTCAGTTCCGCTGCGTACAAAATCAATTGCAGCAGGTTCACCATTGAGAACGCCGTAATCCAGATTCATTCTACGACGCACCTCAAGTATTTTATCGGCTAGAGCCACATGGATTGGCTCATCACTCTGCGGCGCAATCTGCTGCCAGAGACGCAGTGTCTCCGCATCGTGGTCAGGCGGTTCCACAAGCTGACGGCTAGTACCGTCAGAAAGGATCAGCTGTATCCGGCAATCGCCAGCCTGACACCATTCTATAGAATTTCCTCTGAGACGGATAACAGCGGCACTCGTTGACCACAAATCTTCTTTTCTGTTCAGGTTAACATTATGTGCCGCCATTCTTCTGTAAATGGCCTTATTTGCTTTCTCTGCAAGACTACGTAATGGCCTGTCATTTAAAGAAAAAATATCTGCAGCAATACTTGAAGCGAGATAACCTCCGGTCAGGCCGTCATACGTATCTCCGCTTAAACTGGTAGCACCGTCAAAGACACCATATAAATCACGGGCAACCAATTGAGCGTCTTCATTGATCCGCCCGGTTCCCTTTTCATAGATAGTGTCGATATGCGGCATGGGGACGCTGCCGGGACTGCAGTTGTATTCCAATGAGGATGTGAACATACACTCTTTCTGGTAGTTGGTTAATAAGTACGCCAGCATTCACTATAGAACAACTACCACAGACATCAAATTGTTTATCCCAATAGATCCGGGCCACGATATCGCTCAAGACGATAACGCGTGCGAAGTGGTCCCCCAAAAAAAAAGCTCCGGAGGATACCTCCGAAGCCCTTAGTGAACTTTCTAATTCAAAAAGAAACTATGCTTTCAACGCAGAACGACCATCCTCTGTTATTGCATACTTGCAGCGTACAGGACTGTCTACCAATCCTTTTTTCTTCATGGCAGTTATTCTGCAACTGATAGTTTTAGCCTCAAGCCCGGTTGCTGCCGCAAGATCTTTTGAGCCACACGGTTCAGGGGTGTTTACCATTGCTTCGAGAATCTTTTTCTGTTCTTCAGTAAGCACACTTGCTCCACATCCACAACTCATGTAGTGTTCTCCTTTGACATAATTTCTTTCTGACATTCCGGACATATTCCTGCCACTTCCAGTCGGTAGCCCTGCACTGAATAGCCTTTATCGGAATCCAGCTTGACTGTCCCTATAGTTGTTCTGTCTACGGTAAGATTGTCCACCCTGTGACATTTGATACAGTAAATGTGATCATGCTCTTCGACGTCAAAATCAAACCGTTTCTGCCGACCACTAATTTCAAGTTTCGCGATAATACCGGCCTCTGATAAAATATCGAGATTCCTGTACACAGTGGCCAGGCTGATACGCGGCATAATTTTCTTTACCCGCTCATATAATTCATCGGCTGAAAGGTGCTGCCTGCTCTTGCGCAGTTCCCGAAGAATTATTTCTCGCTGGTTGGTCATTCGAAGCTGCATGCGCACTCCTTATTAGTAATTATTACTATATGTAAACGTGAATCGTTAGCTGGTCAATCTTTTTTATTTCCCCGTTATCCTCTGGCATTAATCATCTCTCATCTTTATACTATGCTCATTCAAGTGCAGAAATTATCATGAATGAGCATACTGGTTGGATTTCCTCAGAGCTTTTCACTGACATGCTTAGCCCCGACATATGACTTATGACATATCCGTTATCTACCCCGTTACTTGAAGTTCAACATCTGAGAAAACAGTTCAAAGACACGCTCGCGGTCAGTGACGTTTCTTTCACAGTTGACGTCGGCACATGTTTCGGCCTGCTTGGACCAAATGGTGCGGGTAAAACGACCACTATCGAAATAGTCGAAGACATTATCGTTCCCACATCCGGCAAGGTACTCTATAAAGGAAAACCACGTTCTGCTTCCTTCCGGGAAGAGATCGGCATCCAGTTCCAGCATACGTCCCTGCTCAATTATTTGTCGGTTGAAGAAACATTGTGTTCTTTTCAAAAACTCTTTGCCCGTCCGGTTGATATGGAGTCTCTGATCAAACGCTGCGACTTGGAGCCAATTCGAAAACGGCGGAATACCAACCTTTCTGGCGGACAACTGCAGCGGCTGATGCTCGCGCTCGCGCTGATAAATAACCCTGAACTGATCTTTCTTGATGA
>JBFHGS010000117.1:0-14734 GCA_041582995.1 Desulfopila sp.
ACGTATCTGGTTGCGTACCTTGCCAGAAAGTTCATGCCAGAGCGTTTCGCTCTCAGCAGGCAAGGACCTGGAAAGGGCAACTTTAAACGAATACGGAGTATAGTTTCCATAGCTGGCAAGACATTTTGCAAAAATTCCATCATTGTTGCCTAGTTGCCGCAGCTCAAGATGCTCAGCACCTTCCCGGACTGCACTTTGCCAGGCAGCATCCAACAAAACACGGGCTACAGAACTTGAATCGGCGAGGACCCCTGCATAATCAGTATAGGGAAGCGAAATCAACCGCCGAGCACTTCCGGGAACACAGAAAAGCATTAAAGGAAAAATGCCGGTGATCTGGTTTTTATTCAGTTCATCCCGTACAGCCAGTCGAATTACCGGCAATCTGTAAGTGTTGGCCAATGCTGAACTCCAACCCCAGAGGTGCGAAAATGTTGCGTTACGATGCGATACGACATACCTGTCCCAATCAATTTCAGCCGGATTATTATCTACATACACTTTTCTTGCTACCCCTCTTTTTCAGCAGGAATGATAAGGCGTATACAATGCAGTGTGTTTTTGTAACCACATTTACCACAATTAGGATTGCATCGGTGAGCCTTTGACAAATACAATTCACGGCTCACCTGATCAAACCGAAATTCAGGGGGGGAACCAGATACACGTTTATACACCATGCACCTGCTACAAAGAATCAGCCACTTCTGTTCCCTGCGCTATGGCACGCTGAGCATCCAGTTCAGACGCTTCAAGGGCACCGCCGATGAGACGGTAGGTAATTCCTGCGGCATCGAGTTCTGATGCCAGGCTCAGATCAGATTCCTGACCTGCACAAATGATGATGTTATCAACCGCCACCAATCGATCTTCATCATTCTGGTTTATCCATAAACCGCTCTTATCAATGCTCAGATATTCAACCCCGGTCCAGAACTTGACACCATTCTTTTTCAATTCCAATCGATGAATCCAGCCGGTGGTTTTTCCAAGTGTTACACCCGGCTTTGTCTTTTTTCGCTGAAACAGGTGAATTTCACGCGGGGGAGCCTGCACCAATGCGACTCCGAGTCCTCCCCTCTGGGTGGTATATTCCGTATCCACTCCCCATTCCGACATGAACTCAGCAACCGGATCTTTATCAGTGTTACGATGCAACAGGTACGTGGCCATATCAAAACCAATACCGCCGGCACCAATTATCGCCACCCGATCGCCAACGTGGTGCTCACCTGCTATAACTTCATTATATGCCAGGACATGCCCCATTTCAGCACCCGGAATTGACACCTTCCGGGGTCTTACACCTGTCGACATGACAATATCATCGAACCCCTTTACATCTTCTATTGTCGCTCTGTGATTGAGACGTAACTCCACATTATGCAGTTCTATTTGACGTTGATAATACCTGAGAGTCTCAGTAAACTCATCTTTGCCGGGAATGTTCCTCGCAATTCGAAACTGCCCGCCAAGGGCATCAGATGCTTCAAAAAGTGTCACCTTATGCCCTCGGGCTGCCGCAGTAATCGCGCATGCCATACCCGCAGGTCCTCCACCGACCACTGCCACCCGCTTAACGTTCTCAGCTTTGGTAAAAGGAATCTCTGTTTCTCTACAAGCCCTTGGATTCACAAGACAACTTGCAGTTTTTCTTTTAAAAATATTATCCAGACACGCCTGATTACACCCTATGCAGGTGTTTATTTCATCCTCACGCCCTTCAACTGTCTTTTTAACCCACTCAGCATCCGCCAGAAAGGGCCGGGCCATACTGACCATATCGGCACACCCTTCCGCCAATGTGGTTTCAGCAACACCCGGCATGTTTATCCGGTTCGTTGTCACCAGAGGAATACTCACTCTCCCCATAAGCCGCTTCGTCACCCCGGTAAAGCCTCCGCGCGGCACCATCGTAGCAATGGTTGGTACTCTTGCCTCATGCCAGCCGATACCTGTGTTTATAAGTGTCGCACCTGCTTTTTCGATCTCTCTTGCAAGCAGAACGACTTCCTCCCAAGTCGAGCCATCTTTCACCAGATCAAGCATAGAGAGACGATAAATGATGATAAAATCATCACCCACGTGTGCACGAATGCCACGTACAATCTCCAGAGGAAAACGAATTCTGTTTTCAAATGAGCCTCCCCACTCATCATCCCGTTTATTCGTTTTCTTTACAATAAACTGATTAATAAGGTATCCTTCAGAACCCATTATCTCGACACCATCATACCCTGCTTCACGCGCCAGAGTCGCCGTTTGAATAAAGTCCTGAATGGTGGTACGAATACCTTTTGCACTGAGCGCCCACGGTCTGAACCTGTTAATCGCCGCTTTGAGACGAGTCGGCGCGACGCAGAGAGGGTGATAGCCGTAGCGTCCGGAATGCAGGATCTGCATACATATTTTGCCATCTTCAGCATGCACTCTTTCAGTTACACATCGATGATCAGCAACCTGTGAGCCACTGCTCAAACGAAGTGAAAACGGGGCAACCCAACCAGCACGATTGGGAGCGACACCACCCGTGACAATGAGCCCGACACCACCGGCTGCCCGCTGCCCATAATATTCAGCCATACGCTTAAACCCGTCTTTCTCCTCTTCAAGACCGGTATGCATAGAGCCCATCAATATTCGATTTTTTAAGGTGGTAAAACCAAGATCAAGTGGTTGGAACAGATGGGGATAACGCGATGTCGAATAGTTCATACCATTTCACCCTCTAACCCGGAATTCTCATTAACCGTTAGCTGTGATGCATACACGACAGAATCATTTACGCGATCAATGCAAAGTATGTCGCCCGTACATCCTGTTTATTTTTTATTGTGCACGAAGATAACATTATTATATAAACTACTCTGACCAAGTTTACCATTACGTTCAGGAAAAGGAGTGCATTATGCAATATGAAGGCAATATTTTCCGTCCACCAAGTGAAGCACATAGCATTCTGCTTCAGGTAACAACCGGCTGTTCACACAACAAGTGTACATTCTGCGGAATGTACAAAGGGAGTCGCTTCTCGATTAAAGATGACTCTACGATTATGGCTGATATCGACTTTGCCGCCCACCACTGTCGTAACCAGAAGCGCGTATTTCTCTGTGATGGTGATGCCTTGATTATCCCGCAACAAAGGTTGGTTAATATCTTAACAACCATCCGGGAAAAACTCCCATGGGTGGAACGAGTCAGTTCCTACGCCAATTCAAAAAGCATCAATATGAAATCGGTTGAACAACTTCAGCAGTTACGTGATCTCGGTTTGACCATGGCCTATATGGGACTGGAATCAGGCGATGATGTCACACTTGAACAGATAAAAAAAGGTGCGGACTCAGCACGGATGATCGAGATGGGCCAAAAAATCAGATCAGCAGGAATCAAACTTTCTATCACTGTTTTACTGGGTATTGCAGAAAGGGAACGTTCACGCATCCACGCGAGTGAAACAGGCAGAGTGCTTTCGGCAATTGACCCTGAATATGTTGGTGCTTTAACGTTAATGCTCACCCCGGGGACACCAATGTATGACGCACATGCTGCAGGCAAAGTATACCTGCCTGGTCCTGAAGAAATGCTGGAAGAATTGGGTATAATGCTGGCGGCAACACATCTTAGCAACGGATATTTTCATGCTAATCATGCTTCGAATTACTTACCGATAAAGGCTAAGCTGCCTCAGGATAAAAATAGCACCTTGCAATTGATAGCTCATGCCCTTCAAGGAAAAGTCAACCTGAAACCTGAGTACATGCGGGCACTGTAAAAACGCGCAATACCCCCTGCTGAATACAGCAGAGGGTATTGCTGGTAGAAGTATATTTACCCGTTTACAACTAGAACTTATAGCTCATTCCAACACTTACCAAAAACGCTGATGCATTACTGAATTCGCCATTGATACCGGTAGCAGTTACCACATCACGCTCTTCCTTGTAATCATACAGAACAGAAACACCATACTCTAACTGTTCACTCTGCTTATACCGTACACCAGCAGAGAAGAGCCATGCGTCAGAATCAGGTAACTCAAATCCAACATATTCATCCGGTACAGGATTTTCATCGTACGCAATACCACCCATCAATGTGAAAGCAGGATTCAACTCATACTCAACACCAAGTCGAACAGCAATGGTGTCATCCCAGTTTTTGGGATAGCTTGCATCCGGCAATAGTGCGAAATCAAATGAAAGACTCTCATATTCTGACCAGAAAGTCTGATCAATTGTAACGTCGAATGTCCACTTGTTGCAGGTATACGCTGTGGAAAATGCTAATACAGCAGGGGCTGGCACAGTCACATCACCAGTCGTCGGGATTTCGTAGCCACTATAAAGAACCGCAAGTACATCTTCATCATCGAATCCGATATCAACATTCGAACGATATGTTAAAGCAATATTCCAGTTCTCATTTGGACGAACATCAAGGGCAAGATTATAGCCCCATTCAACTGTGTCACCATTCATCCAGAGAGCACTGCCATCTCCAAGTCCTGTGTAAGTGTACAGATCCGAAGCATCTCTCATCACTGTCGCTTCACCGTAAATCATTCGAACACCGCCTGCGACGGAAAACATGTCATTGACTTTGTATGACACGGTCGGATTTAAATCAAAGACTTTTAAAGAAAATTTGTTCGCCTGGGCTTTGGACAGCATATTATCTTCCCAGCGCTTTGACAGACCATACGGTGCTGTCAGAGATAAACCTAAACGGAAATTATTATAATCAGGGGATACTACAAAAAATGTCGGTAACAGAAAGTTCTCTGTTTCAGAAGAGCTATCAAACATAGACCCTCTGTTATCATCGTAATCAATTGATGAGAGATGTAAATACGTAGCAGTACCTTCAATCTGCCAGGCATCATCCAACCAGGACATATTGGCAGGGTTATAATATGCCGCATCAGCCTTATCCGCTGATGCGATATTAGCACCGGCCTTTGCTGTCGAATCAAGTGACTGCTCCGGAATACGATAACCGGATGCCATAGCTGATCCTGCAACAAACAATGAAGCCACAGCTACCACTGACATTGTCTTTTTCATTCTCTTCTCCCTTCAATCTTTTTTTTGTCGTAAGTCCGCCCACAAATTTCACGGACACTTCTTTGGTCTGCCGACTCTCTCATTCCAGCAGATTGGCAATTCAATCTGACCTTTACGTACAGGTTAACACACTTGATACATAACGGCCCAATATTGCACTTACATTTGTGTAATATAAATCACACAAATGTCAACCATAAAGACTATTTGAAATTAAAGAAAGGTACTGGATAGACAACACATTTCTGACATCTGTTACACTCCGGATAATCATCCTGAGATTTTAACGGACGCCAAGAAACTCCAGTTCCCGCAGCAGATCGCCTTCCATTTTGACAGCTTTGCCACTTTTATCTATGACCACAAATGTAATAAGTGCATCTGCTGCAACTTCATGGGTCTCCTTCATAAGGATTTCCTGTTTGAGCACAGCACTTTTGGTATTAATTTTCTCAATATTTGTGGTCACCACCACAACTTCACCAACCTGCACAGCCCTGCGGTAATTTACATTTATATTCACGATAAGAAAACCCAACCCCTGAGCAGCCCATTTGCGCAGATCGATCTTCGATTCCAGCCTGGCCCACCGGTCTTCTTCAAAAAACTCGAGATATCGTGCGTTATTTACATGTCCATAAAAATCTGCATGATATCCACGCACTTTTATTTCCGTAAGAATTTCCATTCTCTTTTTTCCTCATCCAGTTAAGACCAACCATGTGTTAGGCCCAGCGTTCCACATCACTCGTGTTCACTCTCCTGCAGATTCATAATAAAAACCGCAACGACCAGAGAAAAGTGATTTTGCCATCTCACCACAGAAAATTTTTGTTATTTTCCAAAGCACGTAAGAAAGGTTTGCAATGCTCCTGGGTTATTCGACTTGATTGTCCCTGAAAGGAAATCTTTCATACCTGGTCGGTAGCCCTCCTGCCAGATCTTTAAAAAGAAATCCGTGCTTGTTTTGCACACGCAATCCGCATTATCAACCGTTTTCCCATCTGACACCACACACCTGTCAGGTGCAAGTTCCACAGTTTTTTTGCTCTCACCTAACGAAAAGTAATAACTCATTGGCTCTTTAAGAGTTTGAGCCTTGAAAATCTCCGGCATCGCCTTGAATATATCGTCAATCATAATACATACGCCCTAATGATGGTGTGGAAACACAATAGCAGAATGCTGATTGCAGGTCATGTGACAATACCCCACAAGAGTAGTCATCACACAACCCACTTTTCCGCCTCTACAGTGCCTGAATTTTTTCAGTGAAAAGCGGTACAAACTGCAGCAGATCAGCTACAATCAGTACATCAGCCACTTCTCCGATAGGAGCATCTTTATCTGTGTTAACAGCCACCACAAATTCAGATTTTTTCATTCCGGCAAGATGCTGGATAGCTCCGGAAATTCCACAGGCAACATACAATTTCGGAGCAACCGTCTGACCGGTAGTTCCAACCTGACGATTATGCTCAACCCACTCAGAATCAACAACAGGCCGACTCGCACCGTATTCACCACCCAGTGCTTTTGCCAATCCAGCTATCATGGCAACATTCTCAGGCTTACCTATGCCGCGTCCGGCACTTACGATAATCTCCGCCTTAGTCAGATCAACACCGCCAGCTTCAGCTTCTTCATATCCGCCAAAGACAAGACGCCCTTCACCATCAACAGCCAGCTTTTCTACTGTGGGAGTTCCACTGCCCTCAACCGGGCTAAATGCACCGACCTGCAAAGTAACAACTTTCTGACCGGTTGAACATTTGACGGATCTGCGCAACTTTGAATTGCAGGCAGGCACCACCATAACCCCTTCTTTCACTTCCACAACTTCAGAGACCTGTGCAGCCTTCATCCCAAAAGCTACCCGCGGAGCAAGATCCCAGCCATAGGAAGAATGAGCCATAACAACCATATCCGGTTGTTCTTTAGCTACAACTTCCAGAATCATTTTTTTATGCAGGTCCGGGTTAAATTCTCCACACACTGCTGCATCAGCAAGGTACAGTTTCCCTGCATACGCAGGTAATGCCGACTCACTACCCGCCATAAACATTACAGTTTCCGCCCCCAGACTCTCTGCAAAACCGAGTAGTTCAGCATATCCGGAGAGTACTTTACCTGCTCTGTATTCCGCTATTAATAATAGTTTCATAGTTCCCTCCTACTTCAAAACACTGGTTTTGTTTTTGAGAATACTGATCAGCCTGTCAGCCAGTTCACCCGCCTCGCCTTCCAGTACTAATCCACCACCCTTTTTCTCGGGGAAAAACATTTTTTCAGTCTCGAGACGGGCATCAACCTTCAAAAGTTCCTGAACAGGTATAGAAAGCAACTCTTTCTTCTTTGCTTTCATGATGTTCGGCAACGTCGGGTATCGTGGAGTATTGAGGCCGAGCTGACAAGTAACCAGAGCAGGAAGCTGTACCTTTACATTCGCTCTGATCCCACCCTCCAGTTCACGTTTGGCTTCGATGGCACCATCTGCAAAAGCAAAATCAACAATTGTGGAAACACTCGGTAAACCAAGCATCTCTGCAACCAGAACTCCTACCTGACCGCTACCTCTGTCCTGAGATTGCATACCGGTGAAAATTACATCAAAGCTTTTATCTCTGGCATACTCGGTGATGATGCCGGCGATCTGGAAAGGTTCTTTATCCCACGATGAATCGTCAGCAATATGGGCACCACGATCACAACCCATTGCCAGGGCTTTTTTCATAGTCTCTTTGACCTTATCTGAACCGATACAGAGAACGGTGAGATCGGCATCTTTCACCTGCTCCTTGAGACGCACGGCCTGCTCAACCGCATACTCGTCGTACTCGTTCATCCTCCATGCAAGGTCCTGATTATCGTACCAGGTGCCGTTTGCTGCTACTTTGAACTTTGATTCCATATCCGGAACCTGTTTGATACAAACCAGAATTTTCATTATTATCCTCCAGTCGCAGTTACATTCATTGCCAGCAGACTACAGTCTCTCAGCCAGTAATTCCGCTATATCTTTGGGTTTCAATTTATCTTCCACTTCCGCACCTTTGACGCCATCTTCAAACATGGTCAGACAGAACGGACAGTTGGAAACCAATACATTCGCACCTGTCTCAACCGCCATATTGACCCGTTTCACATTGATCCTCTCACCGATCTTCTCTTCGGCCAGAATCCTACCTCCGCCGGCGCTGCAACAGAATCCTTCGCTCCGGCTCTTTTCCATCTCGGTAATTGTACCTCCGGCCGCTTTGATAAGCGCTCGCGGGGCATCATAAATATCATTATGACGTCCAAGATAGCAGGAGTCATGGTAGGTACAACTCAAACCTTCACTTCTGACCTTGAGCTTTCCTGAATGTAAGAGTTTTTCAAGAAAGACTGTGTAGGTCTCGACTTCAGCAGCCAACTCAAAATCGCGATAATCTTTTTCGAGGGTATTGTAACAATGCGGACAGGTTGTAACGATCTTCTTTACGCCATAACCATTGATCAACTCAACATTTTCCATGGCGAGACTCTGATAGAGATACTCGTTACCCATTTTCCGCATCGGTTCACCGCAGCACTTCTCCTCTTTACCAAGGATACCGACTTTTATACCAGCTGCCTGACAGAGCTTTACGAAACTTTTGGCAATAGCAATGTTGCGCTTATCAAAAGAAGCGTAACAACCGACAAAATACAGGATATCCACTTGCGGATCCTCAGCCAGCGTCTTAATACCCAGCGCCTCAGCCCAGTCTCCACGGGAAGCGTAGCCGATACCAAGGGGATTGCCGTTTACCTCTGTGGCCTCCATGGCAGTCATCACCTCGTCACCAGGAAATTCCCCTTCCATCAACACCATGGAGCGGCGAAGCTCTACAATTTTATTTACATGCTCAATAGAAGCAGGACAAATCTCCTGACAGGCCCGACAGGTCGTACATGACCAGAGAACATCCCGGCTTATTGTATCAATCAGATTGGCCTCAGGAGTGTTAAACGCTACCTCGCCAATCTGATTTACCACCTTCATAGGCGACAACGGTTTACCTGTGGACCAGGCTGGACAACGATCCTGACAGCGCTTGCACAGTGTACAAGCATCGGCATCGAAAATATCTTTCCAGGTCATCTCTTGTATTGAAGTAGCACCAAAGGTCTCTGCATCTTCATTTTCAAGATCAAGCGATGTGAGTTTGCCTCTTGGCCCGCGATCCGCAAATATGTAATTAGCACTTGTCGTAAGAATGTGCCGAAACTTGGTGAAAGGAATAAGAACTATAAACCCCATTACCAGCAGCAGGTGGAACCACCAGGTCAACTTATGCACCAGCCGCAGGGTGTCTTCACCCATCCAGGCGATAGACTGTGCGACAAGATGACCTACAGGTGACCACGTTGCAACTGGTCCACCCAGCTCGGTTACTGCCATACGGGCTCCTTCAATGACAAAACCGGTGAGAAGAATAACAGTCATCAACCCATGCATTATGGCATCGTCTTTTTTAGTTTCGAGTCCTTCAGGCCGCATAAAATAACGGCGTACAAAAAGTGCCCCAAGCATCACGATGGCAACAATTCCAGCAAGATCCAGGGTAATGGAAAAAAGCTTATAGAAGTTACCTTTTAAAAATTTATAGCCGAATAAAAGGTCGGTAAAATCAGCCTGCAGAACAATCAGGGTCGTGCCGATCAACAGCAGAAAAAAACCCCAGAAGAATAGACCATGAAACATTCCCGGAACTTTTACCCGGGTCACTTTTTTCTGCAACAATACATTCGACAGCATCTCACTGATACGACTACCCAGCTGGTCCGTTCTATTCAACGGCAACCCCTGCCTGTACACTTCGCGCCGTTGCAGGAATGTTTTCACCACCACGGCTATTGCTGCTATCACAAGAAGATACATAGGGACCAGAGTCCCGGCTCCATGACCTACGTTCCAGTATATCTCTCGGGTAAATTCCATTGTACTCTCCATTCAGCTCCGATTACTCTTCTGCCCACGCCTCTTCTGCCTCTTCCCCAGACGTCCTCGCAAAACGTCTGCTGCAACACCGTTAACGGGTCAGGGCAGATCCTATCACAATTCTCTGTACTTCACTCGTTCCTTCATAAATTTCGGTAATTTTCGCATCCCTCATCATCCGCTCAACCGGAAAATCCCGGGTGTAGCCATAACCACCGAAAATCTGTACAGCCTGAGTTGTTACCTTCATTGCCGTCTCACTGGCCAGTAGCTTCGCCATTGCCGACTGTTCGGAATATTTCAGCCCATGGCTGGCCCTGTATGCTGCGTTATAAACCATGAGACGGGCTGCTTCCGTCTGAGTTGCCATATCGGCTAACTGAAACTGGACTCCCTGAAAACGGGAGAGCGGGCTATCGAACTGTTTGCGCTCCTTAGCATATGCAACAGCAGCATCAAGAGCTCCCTGAGCTATGCCCAGCGCCTGTGATGCAATACCGATGCGACCGCCATCAAGAGTTTTCATGGCCACCCTGAATCCTTCTCCTTCCTCTCCCAGAAGATTCTCAGCCGGTATCCTGCATTTTTCAAATATGAGTTCTAAGGTAGGCGACGAACGGATACCCATCTTCTCCTCCTTCTTCCCGAAGGTGAATCCCGGTGTACCCTTTTCAATGATAAATGCGCTTATGCCGTGATGCTTTTTGGCCTCTTTGTCCGTTCTGGCAAAGACGATATAGGTGTCAGCTTCTCCGCCGTTGGTAATGAATATCTTGCTACCGCTGATTACCCACTCATTTCCTTCACGGACTGCCGTCGTTTTAGTACCGCCTGCATCAGAACCTGCAGCCGGCTCAGTCAGACCAAATGCTCCCATCTTTTCACCGGAAGCAAGAGGTACAAGGTATTTTTGTTTCTGCTCCTCAGTCCCAAACAGAAATATCGGATTTGCTCCTAAAGACAGATGGGCAGAGAGCGTCACTCCCGTTGAGCCACACACTCGTGATAATTCTTCAACGGCTATCGCATAACTGAGATAATCAGCCCCGGCACCACCATAATCTTCAGGGAAAACAATACCTGTCAAACCAAGATCTGCCAGCCTGCCGAACATAAGCTCACGATCAAAGCATTCGTTCTCGTCACGTTCTCTGGCTGACGGAGCAACTTCCTTTTCTGCAAACTCCCGAACCATACTGCGAATAAGCGTCTGTTCTTCTGTCAATTCGAAGATCATATTCAACTCTCCCTCAAGATAGCCCAGCCTGAAAATTCTTCACATAGACAATAAATTCTATATATCTAGTGTTTACGTAAAGGTCAAGACTTTTTCTCACACTCTTCAGGAGCAAAAACTAATGGTATAAGTATAAAACCAATCAATTAACCATTTTTATTTGACATCGTCTGAAAGCATATGCTACCTTGAATTTATTAATTACGTAAAGGTCAATCATTGTTCATGTCGAACACCCGGCAACACCATCCCACCATCCGGCAGGGCTCATCCGGCCCACAGACATAGAGCAGGAAGAACAGGATAAGGAAACGGTACATCTCACGCCCCAAACCTGCCCAGATGAGTTCCCCTCATCTTTATCTGTTAAAAAGGAAACACGCATGTCTCAGAAAACTGAAACAACAGTCCAAATCGGAGAACTCGCCAAGCGACTGGACATCACCACCCGGACAATCCGCTACTATGAAGAGATAGGCTTGATGGGCCCCACCGAACGTCTTGGCGGCGGTACCCGCACTTATAACAATGACGATGTGCTCCGCCTGAAGTTCATTCTGAAACTGAAACAACTCGGCATCCCGTTAAAAGAAATACAGAATCTCTCTGAAATTTTTGATATCAACGCCCAGAATTTTACGACCATCACTCCTAAACTGATAGAAATCCTTGACCAACACATTTCCAAAGTTGATGAAAAAATGGCAAGCCTGTCCTCACTCAGGCAAGACATCGTAGAGTATCGGGTACGTATTTCCGATATGCTGAAAAACAGATAGTCTCGACCTCTCTGTTACCACGTTTTTCCTGTACCGCGCAGCCCCACCACTGCGCCGTAGCATTATAACAACTGCTGGCAATAGATCGTCATCCTCCTTCTAACCTGAGTTGCACTCCCCTTTCCTGTACCCCGAAAAGTCTTTGTAGCCACGGTAGAGAACCATAATAAACTACTGTATCAGCTTCTAATCGACGCCTATATATTTGACAAATGTACGAGTATAACTGATTCTTTAAGAAGATGTGCCGATCCCCAAACGATGCATTCTTCATTACTCAACGGTTCAGGAAGGAATGTTATGCTGGAACTTCGTAAATTTGTAGCACCTGAATTTATATTCGGTTCAGGTGCTATCGAACTCGTAAGCCGCTACGCACATAATTTTGGTGCGAGAAATGTCCTTATAGTCACTGATCCAGGTGTTATTCGAGCCGGGTGGGCGACAAAGGTGCAGAACATTTTAGATAGTGCCGGTATTCGCTCTGCGATTTTTTCAAACGTATCTCCAAATCCACGTACCGGTGAAGTGATGGCTGGTGCCGAGATGTATACTTCAGAAAACTGCGATGTAATTGTAGCCGTAGGCGGCGGCAGTCCAATGGATTGTGCTAAAGGTATCGGTATTGTCGCAACCAACAGAAAGCACATACTTCTGTTTGAAGGTATCGATCAGGTGACGACGCCGGGGCCACCTCTTATATGTATACCAACTACTGCAGGAACATCTGCGGATGTCTCTCAATTTGCTATTGTTTCAGATCAACAGGAAAAGGTGAAGAAAACGATCATCAGCAAAACCACAGTCCCGGACGTCGCTCTCATCGATCCGGCTACAAGTCTCACAATGGACTCCTACCTTACAGCCTGCACTGGTCTTGATGCGCTCGTTCACGCAATCGAAGCTTACACCTCTACCGCAAACGCACCACTATTCGATCTGCATGCTCTTGAGGCAATTCGCCTTATATCCGCCAATCTGGAGAATGTGCTGAAAAGTCCTGATGATCTGGAACTCCGTGGACGCATAATGCTGGGGAGCCTGCAGGCCGGGCTGGCATTCTCGAATGCAAGTCTGGGTGCGGTACATGCGATGGCGCACAGTCTCGGCGGATATTTTGATCTGCCTCATGGCGAATGCAACGCAATACTGCTGAACCACGTCATGGAATATAACTTCCCTGATGCAGCCAGCCGCTATAACGAAATCGGCAAAGCTCTTGGTCTTGAGATCGGCCAAATGGCCGCAAAGGAAACAAAGCGTTCAATTCTAAACGAAATAATTCGCCTCAAACATTCTGTCGGTATTACCAAAACTCTCAAACAACGCGGGGCGAGCAGCAGCGATGTGCAACATCTGGCACGCAAAGCAATTAAAGATCCCTGCATGGTAACCAACCCCAGAATGCCTGTACAGCGTGACATAGAGGTCATATATGAAGAAGCTCTCTGATGATCAGCAGAGGGAAGAGTTACGACAGCGCATTATCGGACTTGGCGAACAATCCCTGAAAAAAAGTTATTACCCTGAGCTGCAAAAACAAATTCGTGAACTTGAACGTATTAATAACGAATTGAATAACGAAATACAGGAGAGAAAAAAATCAGAAGAATTGCGGCAAAAACTGGAATTTCAGCTCAGGCAAACTCAGAAGATGGAAGCTATCGGCTCGCTTGCTGGTGGTATTGCCCATGATTTCAATAATATTCTCTCCGCAGTTATCGGTTATGCCGAGCTTGCAAAAATACATACACAGAACTGCCAGGCACCTGACAAATGCCCCGCAGATAATGACTTAAACGGGATCCTGAAAAGCGCCAACAGAGCCAAGGAACTCGTACGGCAGATCCTGAGTTTCAGCCGTCAGCAGAGTAAGGATTTTGTCCCGGTTTCTATAGAAAGTCTCATCAGGGAAACTTCAACAATGTTGCGCGCCATGATCCCGACGACCATATCGATAGAGCAATACTTCCAAACTCGGGACAGCACTGTCCTCGCTGATCCGACACAGCTCCATCAGGTCATAATGAATATAGGAACCAATGCTTATCAGTCTATGCGCGAGACCGGAGGATCTTTAACATTTACTCTTTCCGATTCAGACATCGAGAACAATGATGTTGTATTTGCTAACCTTGACCTGACACCAGGTCCCCATATCATTCTGCGAATCGCAGATACCGGAAGAGGTATGGACAAAAAGACCCAGGACAAAATCTTTAATCCTTACTTCAGTACGAAAAGAGAAGAAGGCGGAACAGGTCTTGGACTGTCGATCAGCCACAATATTATTTCTCAACATAACGGCCAGATTGCTGTGTATAGTGAACCCGGTGAAGGAACTACATTCACCCTATATTTGCCAAAATTTCAGCCGACACTGACTGCAACCGCAAAACCGCTCATGGCCTCAAACGTTTCTAAAGGCCATGAGCGACTGCTAATTGTTGATGATGAACAGACACTTCTGGAAATAATGCAGCGTATTCTTGAAAATCTGGGATATTGCGTAACCGCTACCAATTCACCCCAAAAAGCACTAGCCATGTTTCAACAGAGCCCCGCACTCTTCGATATGCTGATAACGGACATGAATATGCCGAAAATGAATGGTGCCGCACTGATTGACAACATTCGTGAAATACGTCCGAATATCCCGGTTATTCTCTGCACCGGCTTCAGC
>JBFHGS010000118.1:0-14612 GCA_041582995.1 Desulfopila sp.
TGACAGAATGATTTCAGAACGTAAGCGTATTGCCGCTGAAAAACGCTCTTTCGGTGAAGGGCAGAAAGCTGAGATTCTTGGTACCGTTGATAAAGAACTGAAAGAAATCACCTCAGGTGCAAACCTTGCCGCTGTTACCATCAGAGGTAAAGCAGACGCAGAGGCAACCAAAATATATGGTGATGCATATTCTCAGGATCCTGATTTTTATGGTTTCTTAAAGACTCTTGAAAGCTACGATAAAATCATCGGCGAGAATACTTCACTCATTCTATCCTCAGATTCTGAACTCTATAAATATCTGAAAAACGTAAACGGCAACTGAGATACACATCAGCCTGCCATATAAAGCCAAAAAGGGGAGTCTGTGTTTCAACACAGACTCCCCTTTTTTTATCTCATTACCACAGGTATTCAGCAAACATTAATAAACAGATTATTTTGTGGAGATGTGATTGCTTCAACAATCAGGAACGACACGGTAAAACTTCGATACCATGAAAAAAATGTTACGTCTCCGTGCCCGTGCTGCCGTTTACGTTTTTGCACCTTACCCCTTACACTTCACAAACTGAGGATGGGAAACCATTATATTAAGGTTATAGGCGATGGGTAATGCATAGAAATCTATTTTTTGTCCAGTCCTTTACTCGTTCCGGGATATGCGGGCTTTTGATCGACCTCGTAGGGAATACGCCCCTTAGTCTCAAGCATTTCCTGAAACGCTTCCAGCTGTTCGTCTGTATCGAAGACATCAACCTCAAGTTTTTCAAAACGGCAATTGCACTTACTCAACTGACCATCACACCATGGGCAGATTTCAACGGGACAACCAAGAAGATGCAACTCACCAACCACTACTTGACATGCCGGACAAAAAACCTTTTCTTTCTTTACCTGGAATTCCTTAAAAGCAGCCACAGGCCCGCAGTTCTTCAAAAAATCATCATTGTCTGTATAACCGAAATAGGTCAAAATCTCCTGTGGCAATGCATCTATGGCAAACTCGCCCAGAATATGTGCTTCACCTTCAGAAACCGCTGCGGTATAGGTATGATTGTCAGTGGACAGGGCGAGAAGAGTAACGCCCTGTAGGGAGTTAAGCCGACAAATTTTAACAACAGCCTCTTCACGTGTCTCAGGTAAAATCTTGTAAAATTCAAGCAAAACTGCAAGGGCTATCGGAGTATTGCTATACTTCTGGACCAACACTTTTGCCCGACCTTTCTCTGACTCCTCAACACCAAAATCTATAAAGAGCTCAATCTCAGTAATGAGCTCATCCTGTACTTTTTCAGGCAACATTATGCACTAACTCCTGTCTGTTCTTTTCTTGAAGTAATAATCCTTTCGTGCCACACTGCAGTCTCCTTGGCGATATTTTCAGCCTTACTTATGGCTGTAACCACTGCAAGGCGTGTTGCTCCCGCTGCAATCAGTTCATCGATGTGGGAAAGCTTAATTCCACCCATAACAGTAAAAGGCAGGTCACACTGAACGGTGTATGCTGAAATAGCATCTGCACCGAGAAAAGATTGTAAGCCCTGCTTGGTGCCGGTCCTGTATATTGGACCAACATTATAATATGAAACTGGGGAAATTTTTTTACTGATATTCAGGTTCAATTCATGAACATGTTCTGCAGTGTTACATGAAAGACCTATAATAATATTGGGGGCAAACATACGAATTTCTTCAGGAGGCAGATCTCCCTGTCCGACATGCATGCCGTCCGCATCAGAAAGCAGAGTAATGTCAAGTCGGTCGTTGATGATAAATAAGGCTCCGGCTTCACGGGTCTTTGCCCTGAAATATCTGGCCTTTTCAAGAAAAACGTTATCCTTACTCACTTTGTCACGGAGTTGTACTATTTTCGCTCCGCCTGCGAGCACACCATCCAGCCACTGCCGATCAGAGCGGCCACCGGCCAGTTGCTCACAAGTCACCGGATAGACAGAAACATCGTCTATAAACTGCCGCATCCTGGCAGCGTATACCTCGCTGCTCTCTACTCCTACTGTGTTTATCATAATACCAACAGAAAATGCTATCTGGCTTAGACGCCAGTATCATATCAAAAGATATATTTATGAGACCAATATACCGAAAATCAGACATTTAAAAGAAAAATTGCTTTAAGAATATTTTTATACTATAGTGCAATCGAAATGATGAAAAAATACGGTCCCTGCATGGGCCCCTGAACTATCCAGTTTCAGTTACCATGCCACCCACCCGGACTGCTCCTCCGGCAGCACATATCATGCACCCAGACACCTTCATTGTACTGTAAGCGCAACGTCTGTGCATCATTTGTTACCCTTCAAACCTGCCGGTTAAACAACTGAAGTGCGTGTAACCATCTTCTGGTCACCGTTTCAATAACTATGAGGTATTCATATGGCGCAGGAATTTGCACAGTTATGCATCGAAGGACAATCGTATAACCTTCCTATTGTCGAAGGAACAGCCGGACAAAAAGCTATTGATATTAGAAGTCTACTCAAAGATACCGGATATATCACTCTCGACAGTGGATACATGAACACCGGATCCTGTACCAGTGCTATCACCTACCTCGACGGCGCTCAAGGGATACTCAACTATCGTGGTTATGCAATAGAGGATCTGGCAGAAAACTGTCAGTTTATCGAGGTTGCCTATCTTATACTTAACGGCGAATTACCCAATTACGAAGAGCTTGAACAATTCAAAAGGGACATGCGACGTTTCGCTTTGATCCATGAAGACATGATTCATTTCTTCGATCACTTCCCACCAAACGCTTCACCTATGTCCATTCTTTCCACCATGGTAGGGTCACTGCACAACTATTACCCCGAAATGGATAATGAGGAAGATCCTTACGGCGGGATTACAGTTACAACCGCCCGCCTGCTCTCCAAGATCCGAACTATCGCCGCATTTTCTTATAAGAAAAGTATCGGCCACCCACTTGTATATCCCAATGCCAAGCTTAACTACTGTCAGAATTTTCTAAATATGATGTTCGACAGGCCAAACATACCTTACGTCATCAAACCAGAAGTTGCTTCAGCTCTGAACAAATTACTTATCCTCCATGCCGATCACGAACAGAACTGCTCAACATCTACCGTTCGACTGGTTGGAAGCGCCGGTGTTAATCTCTATGCCTCAATTTCTGCAGGGATCAATGCCCTCTGGGGGCCTCTTCACGGTGGAGCCAACCAGGCAGTAGTCGAAATGCTTGAACTTATCTATGCTGATGACTGCAATTATGACAAATACATAGAAAAAGCCAAAAATAAAAACGATCCGTTTAGACTTTCAGGCTTCGGCCACAGGGTTTACAAGACTTTTGACCCACGTGCCCGCATAATCAAAGAGGCATGCCACGAGGTTCTGCAGTCGCTCGATGTAAAAGACCCTCTTCTTGATATCGCTCTTGAACTCGAAGAGAAAGTAAAAAATGATGATTACTTCAAACAGAGAAATCTTTATCCTAATGTCGATTTTTACAGTGGTATTATCTATTCGGCAATCGGCATTCCAACCAACATGTTCACTGTAATGTTTGCACTGGGCAGACTGCCGGGCTGGATTGCACAATGGACTGAGATGAAAGAAGATAAGGCCAATGCCAAAATCGGACGTCCGCGTCAGGTATATACCGGATCCGTCCACCGACCATTTGTACCAATGCACGAAAGAAAGTAACCTGACTTTTCAGACGCATAACATCAGGGCTATGCAAGATCACTTAGCCAGCCCTGATGTTTTACTGGGCTTTACTTTGCGAGATTTCTACCCACTTCAACATTTACCACCAACGGCACATCAAGCTTCATAGCACCTTCCATAGCTTCACGGATAACCTCTGTTGCGGCATCCACTTGATCTTCCGGAACTTCGAAAACCAGTTCATCATGAATCTGCAAAAGCAGGTTAGCAGGGATTCCTGATTTGGCCAAAGATTTCTCCACACGTAACATGGCCAATTTAATAATATCAGCTGCCGTACCCTGGATAGGGGTGTTAATTGCCATTCTCTCGGCAAATTCTCTACGCATCTTGTTTTTAGCATCGATTTCAGGCACGGCCCTGCGACGATGCAACAACGTCGTTACATATCCGTCTTCCCGTGCGCGCAGAACAATATCCGTCATAAACTGTTTAACACCGGCATAGTGCTGAAAATACCTGTCAATAAAAGTCTGGGCATCTTTCCTACTGATGTTCAGCTGACTGGAAAGGCCAAAACTACTCATGCCATAAACAATTCCAAAATTTATTGACTTGGCCACACGTCGCATATCAGTGGTTACCAATAAAGGAGATACACCAAAGATCTGGGCTGCTGTTCTTGCGTGAATATCATCTCCACCA
This sequence comes from Desulfopila sp., assembly GCA_041582995.1. Classification (GTDB taxonomy): domain Bacteria; phylum Desulfobacterota; class Desulfobulbia; order Desulfobulbales; family Desulfocapsaceae; genus Desulfopila. The sequence goes on from JBFHGS010000118.1 coordinate 4,369, forward strand.
TTAAAGGCTTCTAACAATGCCTTATCTTGTGAATAATGTGCAAGAACTCTAAGATCAATCTGCGAATAATCAGCTGAAAGAAAGACATGACCTGATGCAGGAATAAATGCCTGTCGAATACGGTTCCCCTCTTCGCCCCGAATTGGAATATTCTGCATATTCGGGTTGCTGCTTGACAGCCGGCCGGTAGCTGTAACAGCCTGGTTGAACGAGGTATGAATCCTGCCAGTTACTGCGTCCTGCATGGTCGCAAGCTTATCGACATAGGTCGACTGTAGCTTAGCCAACGTTCTGTACTCAAGAATCAGCGCAGGTAATTCATGCACCGCTGCCAGCTTCTCGAGAACTTTGACATCTGTTGAATAGCCAGTTTTGGTTTTACGACCATGAGGCAGATTCAACTCTTCAAAAAGAATCTGTCCCAGTTGGCGAGGTGAATTTATGTTAAACTCCTGTCCTGCCAGAATATAAATTCTACTTTCGATATCGATCAGTTTCTCAGCAAATTCTACAGAAAGCTCTTTCAGTAAATTTTCATCGACACAAATTCCCCGTACTTCCATTTCTGCAAGTATGGAGACAAGCGGCATTTCAAGATCATAGAAAAGAGAAGTAAGATCCTTCCCGTCGAGTAATTCTTTAAATTCATTCCATAGAATAAGAGTTCCATAGACATCTTCACAACTATAGTTGCAGGCATCATCAAGACCAACATAAGCAAAACTATCACCACCGCCGCTCTTAGCAACCACCTCCTTGAATGGCGTCAAGCGATATCCCCTATCAAAACAAAGGTCATCAAGCTTTAACGACCTCCCTGGGACTTCAAGCAGATGTGCAGCGATCATGGTATCGGCCAATTGTCCGCCTAAGGCTACCCCCCAGTGCTGATCCAGTACTGTGTAATCATACTTCAGATTGTGACCGACTTTCATTACACCTTCAGCTTGTAATAGCGGAGCAACAATAGCTTTCACACTATCCTCAGGCAACTGCCCCTGAAGTAATTCATTATCTTTTCCTCTATGTCCTACCGGTATGTACCAGGCTTTTTCAAGATCAGCACAAAGAGATATTCCCACAAGTTTTGCAGTACGTGCATCAAGTGAAGTCGTTTCCGTGTCGATGACAACACATTCCCTTGCAAACAAATCTGAGATGAGTTCTTCAAGCTGTGCAATGGTTGTAACAAGCGAAAAACCTTTGGTTTCAACTTTCACTGAAGTATCAATCTCTTTTAGAAAGGAGGTAAACTCGAGTTCAGTAAAGAGCGCGGCAAGTTTTTCATCATCCCCATCTTTCAGCGCATAAAGATCAACAACAGATGGAACATCAACGTCCTCTTTCAAACGAATCAATTCCTTGGATAAATATGCTGTCTCTCGGTTTTCTATAATTTTTTCTTTCATTTTTGACTTTTTCAAGCCATCAACGCCCGCATATAATCCATCAATCGTTTTAAACTCGGCAATGAGCTTTTCGGCGGTTTTCGGCCCAATGCCAGGAACTCCCGGGATGTTGTCTGCACTATCGCCAACCAGCGCGAACATATCAAGGAGTCTGTCCGGGGACACCTTATACTTCGCCTCAACCGCAGCTATATTCATTAATGTATCTTTCATCGGATCCCACATTTCGACCGATTCATTTACAAGCTGCAGAAGATCCTTGTCACCTGAAACAACTACCACACTATAGCCTTGAGCACTGAGGGCAATCGCGGCAGACGCGATCAGGTCATCAGCCTCAATACCAGCCTCTTCCAAACACAGGATATTTGAAGAGGCGACAAATTCTTTAATATATGGAATCTGCTCGGCAAGATCTTCAGGCATTGCAGGTCTGTTCGCTTTGTATTCAGGATACATATCATGCCGGAACACTTTCCCCCTGCTATCAAAAGCTACCGCCATGAATTTAGGTTTTTTTTCACGCAAAAGTTTGCGTAAAATATTGATGAACCCGAAAACAGCATTGGTCTGTAATCCTTTACTGTTTGATAGCGGCTGCACTGCATGATACGCCCGATAGATATATGCACTTCCATCTATTAAATAGACAACCTCTTTCACGAGATCTGACTCCTTTCTTATATTTCCTGATAACTACAAACCCGAGCGTAACGATTTCTGCTGACGCCCGAAAATGTCGTGGCATTGTGTCTTGCTTGTCTCTGACCGTAAATAGTTTCCGAGCAGTATCTATAACGTATCAATCTACCAAGCGCATGTGCAAAACACGCTCTACGGTCTATACGATTGTCGTTATTTTCGAGCCTGCTGTATGCTGTAGTCCGGAAATTCGTTCCAGTATCGCTGTAGACGTCGCTACAAACATAAAAAAAGGCCACAGCCGATGAAGCGGCTGTGGCCAGAGATTCTCTTTTACTCAACAATTATACTACCGTGCGGGTCTTACCCAGGATGCCTGTGGTCCTTTATCACCATGAGTTTCACCATAAAGCACACTATCACCCTCAGTCAGTTGATCCATATTGACATTTTTCAAGGCATTTTCATGAAAATAAATATCACGGTTATCGAATGATGTTATGAACCCATATGATTCAAACGGCGAAAGTTTTCTGATAATGCCGACCTTATCTGCTTCATCGACAGCTGGGTTCTTGATATTTTTTCTTTTCCTTCGCACCTTCTCTTTCAGTTGGAGAGTCAGTATATCGAAAGCTTCAGTAAGCAGCGGACGTACAGTTTCTCCTTTTCGGGCAACAACCACCGTATCGTTTGGAATGGTGGCAATCAATTTGATCTCAAACCCTCCTTCCTTATGATGAGTAGTACCCTCAATGGAAACACGAAGATGAAGGACGAGACTCGCATAATGCTTTACGAGCTTATCTCTCTCCTCCTCAATCCGCGTCTGCCATCCTTTACGTAACTCAACATTCCGGGCTTCGACCTTAAGTTCCATAGAGTTCCTCCGTCTGATGCTCCGACAGCAATTTAAAAGAAGCTGTCTCCCGCATGCACCTTCTTCAGATGCATTCCCTGATGAGCCCCGCGCAAATTCTGGTGAGTGATAAATTCACCAGGAGAATAACATATCTCCTTCAGGACTCATTCTGTCTTTTATTATATTTCCATTCATCTGAGAATCAAGTCATGCTTAGCTCTTTAGTGGTACTATAATTCAGATGTAAAAGGAAAATTACCGTCTCAGTCTTCCGACTATGGCGTATCAACACATTATGCAGTAGAATAATTTCGCCATTATTCTCGTCCCTTTCAATATCAGGAGATGTAATGAAAAATAGTCGAATCGGAATTCTTCTGCTCAACATGGGAGGGCCTGATAATCTGGAAGACATTCCCGCCTTCCTTTACAACCTCTTTTCAGACAGAGGCATTATTCGGCTTGGACCATCACTTTTACAAAAACCTCTTGCCTGGTTCATTGCACGCAAACGTGCACCTAAGAGCAAAGAAATCTACGCAAAAATTGGCGGAGGTTCACCACTCAAAAAAATTACCGGCGCACAAGCCAAAGCCTTACAACACTCTCTGCGTTTGGATGGTGACTTTGTCGTTCGCGTCGCTATGCGTTACTGGCGGCCCACCGCTGTAGAGGCAGTAAATGAACTGCTTGCATTACAAGTAGAAAAGATAATTGCACTGCCCCTCTACCCACATTACAGCCGGGCTACTTCAGGCTCTTCTCTTTCTGATCTTCGTAAAACTCTTCGGGATATAGTACCGCAAATTCCTCTATCAGAGATATCGTCCTGGCCCGAAGAGCCGCATTATATAGATGCACTGGCAGAAAAGATTAGAGAAGGTAAAAAAAAGTTTAACGGTGAAACTTTTCAACTCGTTTACAGTGCACACAGTTTGCCGGTATCGTTTATCACAGATGGTGACCCTTATGTTGATGAATTGAAAATCACTATAAAAGCACTTGAAGAAAAGACAGGTTTTTCTGGAAAACTCTGTTATCAGAGCCGAAGCGGGCCTGTACAATGGTTATCACCGGCCACTTCAGAGATGCTTGAGAAACTCGCAACGGAGAAATGTCGAAACATTCTTATGGTGCCCATAAGTTTTGTTTCAGACCACGTGGAAACCCTTTACGAAGTTGATATGCTCTTTAAGGATCAGGCTACAGAACTCGGAATGCGCCTTGAGTCGACCACATCCCTCAATACAGATCCTCTCTTCATTGCAGGTCTGCGCTCTCTGGTTCTTGCGAATGTGTAAATCCATAGCTGACAGATACAATATCAGTTATGGATTTACACTATATGCGTCACATCATTTCTCAGTTTTTCCGTGTGAAGGCTGAAATCTTCGCATCCGCACATTCATCAGGATACCTAAGCCTAGCACCGTGGTCAGTAGAGATGATCCACCATAGGAAACAAGAGGTAGCGGAATACCTACCACCGGCAGGAACCCAAGTATCATCAAAAGATTAATGACCGCCTGCCAGAATATCAGCATGACAACTCCGAAAGCAAGCAGAACCCCAAACCTATCACGCGCATGTATCGCTGCATACAACCCCCAGAGCAGCATAAAAAAGTAGCAGCCGAGAAAAAAGAGACACCCGACGAAGCCCCACTCTTCACCCCATACCGAAAAGGCAAAGTCGGTATGTCGTTCCGGTAAAAAGTGCAGATGCCCCTGCGTTCCTTCCATATATCCTTTTCCCAGCTGTCCACCACTGCCTACCGCAATCTTGGACTGTACAATCTGGTAACCATGCCCCATTTTATCAGCTTCTGGATTCAAAAAGGTTTGAATTCGCTGTTTTTGATACGGCCTGAGTAATTCCTCCCACGCAAAAAGCACCACAGCAAGCCCTGAACCACCCAGCGTGATAATTGTCGACATTTTCAACTTAACAAAAAGAGTCATCGATACAAAAATGATCCCCAACATAAGCGCAGTACCCAGATCAGGCTGAAGCAGGATAAGTAAAAACGGTATTGCTGTAAGTACAATAGGCATCAGAAGCTGCTTGAGCGAATAACCATCAATAACTTCTTTTCTTGAATAATAACTGGCCAGGGATATGACCAACATAAGTTTGGCCGGTTCCGATGGCTGCAGTTTGAAAAAGCCAAGGTTAATCCAGCGCTGTGCACCACCAGCCTTACTACCGACAAAATAGGCTAGCAGTAACAGGATAACCACTGATATATAAAAAGGATAATTCAGAAAATGCAGATTCTGATAGTCGAAACTGATTATCACCAGACAAAAGAAAAAGCCTATCAGAAAAAAATACGCTTGCTTCAAATATGGCGGAATACCATACGGCTTTGGCGGGTACGAGGCGCTGTAGAGATTAAACAACGCCATAGTGCATACCAGCAAAATAAGAAGCAGTAAAACAAAATCAAAATTAGCGAACAGCCGCCGGTCGATTCGAATCATCGTTCGCACCTCATTCCATTAACGGCTATCCATCCAGCTGTCACGATTCGGAAACTGACACTATTCATCTTTCACTTCCTGCATCTCTAAAAGTTTATCTTCAAAATATTTTTCTAAAACAGCCCGGGCAATAGGCCCGGCACCAGAGCCGCCATGCAGTCCATGTTCAACAAGTACCGTCACTGCAATTTCAGGATCCTCCGCAGGTGCAAAACACGTAAACCATGCATGATCACGGTATTTATATGGGATATCTTCTTCACGAAGCCCTTTGTATTGAGCAACTCGCACCACCTGGGCTGTTCCGGTTTTCCCGGCAATAGTGATTCCATCTATAGCAACTTTTCTAGCTGTCCCCTTCTTGCCCTGAACCACTTCAGTCATTCCCTCATGGATAATCTGCATATGCCGGGGATTTAATTTGATATCACTTTCTACTACTGGAGTGAGCGTCTCAGTTATCTGCCCGTCAGGATCAACCACCTTTTCAACAAGTTGCGGCTTCATACGCTTGCCGTTATTGGCAATGGTAGCAGTCATCACATTGATCTGCATAGGTGTTGTGAGGTTATACCCCTGGCCGATAGCGACGGAAAGGGTTTCACCATCATGCCATTTGGTCTTATATCGCTCCTGTTTCCATTGCTTTGTTGGAGTCAATCCACTTTGTTCGTTTTCCATTTCGACTCCGGTTTTATGCCCGAGTCCGAATTTTCCGGCAAATTCTGCCAAGGCGTCAACGCCAACCCACTGACCAACCTGGTAAAAATACACATCGCAGGATTCACCAATTGCGCGTTTTAAATCAACAGCTCCATGGCCGCTATGTTTCCAGCAACGGTAGGTTCTATTACCAAAAGAATAATAACCTGGACAATACATCACAGTATCTTTATCGATGACACCAAGGGATAGGCCTGCAAGTGCAGTAATCATCTTATACGTTGAGCCGGGCGGGTAGGCACCCTGTACTATTTTGTTAAGTAAGGGGTTTTTGATATTATCACGCAGAGCATTCCAGTTTTTATAGGAAATTCCGCCGATAAATTCTTCAAGATGTATGGATGGCGTTGAGACAAGTGTCAATAAGCGACCTGTCTTTACTTCCATGGCTACCACTGCACCCGCCTTTTCATCCTCATTCATCAGATCTTCTGCAACTTTCTGCAGGTCAACATCAAGTGTCAGATGTATTTCACGACCAGGCAGGGGGTCGATGTACTTCAGTTGCCTGCGCTCGAAGCCCTTGGCATCAACTTCTGTATACCTGTGTCCTTTGCCACCGCGAAGGTCTGCTTCGCGTAGCTTTTCCAATCCTCTTTTACCAATAAGATCTGTACCACTGTATATTTCTCGGTCAGCATTCTGTAGTTCTTTCTTACTGATACTCCCAAGATAACCAATAGTATTGGCTGCAAGATCCGTATAGTTATAAACCCTTACCGGTTGAACCTCGATACGGATGCCGGAAAACTTCTGATTATGGTTTTCAAGATACGCGAGCGTCTCCCAATCGATATCTTCTTTCAGGGTGATGGGTAGATACCTCGGTGTGCCTTCAGCTTCACGGATCCGTTCCCAAAGTTCAGAAATTTCTTCCTTTAATACCGGAGCCAGTCGCTTGAGCACGTCTTCAATATCATGGGAATCCTCCCTCATCATCACCACATTGAAGGATGGTCGGTTAGTAACAATCTCCCGCCCATAGCGATCCAGTATATGCCCCCTTGGTGCAGCGACTTCCTGAATTCGAACACGATTGGTATAGGCTTTATTTTTAAAGTCTTCACCATGATGGATCTGCAATGACCAGAGACGAATTATGATCACTGAGAAAAAGACAAGAATAACAGCAGCAGCGCCAATTAACCGTTTACGTAAAAAATCAACGGCCTCCTGATCGCGCTCGCTGTATTCTTCAACTTCCCGAAAAAACAACTTCATACAATCAGCCTTACCTTAAAGATGCTTTCTGGCCCGCCTTCTGGCCGGACGTGAACGTCCAACTCTATCCTGCACATATTCATGCAAGCTGTTGAACAGCAGAAAACAGGGAATCGCTGCCATAACCAGCAGGAGAGTTTCCTGAATTATGGTCCCCCAGGACCATTCAGGCAAAGCATGCTGGAATGAAAAGGATGACAAAAAATAAACAGCCATCTGCAACAGGAAGTAACTCACTCCCACCATTGGAATCTGGTACGCGGACTCCTTAACAGGACTGTTAACTGTGATAACTTTCAAGCAGACAAAAACAAACAGGAACTCAAGTGGATAAATACCAAGATCGATACCGACAAGGACATCAAGGACCCAGCCGACCATAAATGACACAATAATGCCTGGTACCCATGGGAGTTTATAAGCAGCAAAAGCAACTAACAGATATATAAGGTCAGGCCTTGCAACTCCACCTGGCAACAACTGTAAAACAGTAGTTTGTAATACAGCCAGCAAAATACCAACAGCGAGAAAGACGACAGTAAGTATCATACCAACCTACCTGTCTGCCTCAATATACATCTCATCCAGTACTTTCTTCCGGTCAGTGAGATCAATGAACACCACTTCAAGTTTTTGAAAATCAACACTTGGCTCAACTTCGATCTCCTGAAACATTCCTCGCTCCAGAGTGCGGACTGCAGACACCTGACCTAATGGAATACCTGAGGGGAAAATACCACCTATACCGGCAGTAACAATGTAATCACCTTCTGAAACATCAGCATTCTTTAAGACATACTGAAGCACAAAACCTTTTTCTCCTGCACCTTTCAGGATGCCGCGAACCCGGTTCTTCTGAACCATCGCATCAATGGCACTGCTGGGCCCGTTGGCCAGGAGAATTTTGGAAAATTTATCCGAGGTATGGACAACCTGACCGACAACACCGCGAGGACTAAGCACAACCATACCCTCTACAACATCATCCTCGGTGCCACGATCGACAACTATAGTCTGAAACCAGAAATCAGGATCTTTACCAACCACCCTTGCGGTTATCAGTCCAAATCCCTCCTGCTGCTTGAATGCCAAGAGTTCTTCGTAATGTTTGTATTTCTGATATCCCTCACGTCGCTCACTGAGCTCCTGCATATACTTTTCTACAAGTGCATTGAGCCTCTTATTGTCCTCACGCACATCAAGCAAGGCTACGTAATCATCCTTCAACGCCGTCACCCCGGAAAGAGATGTCGTGACGATCCGTTGCAGGGGCCCCACAAGGTCGAGGGTAACCTGGTGCAGGGCACCGAACCGGCCGCCTAGCATAGAGGCTAACAGCAAAAGGCCCACCACCATGAGAGTTCCGAAAAGCAGCAGGAGCCTCACAGAGAGAAGGCCGTTCTGTCCTTTTCTCGCTTTCACACGTTTAATCACTGATCTCCACACCATATTCTGCTGCTAAATAACCGATGAGCACATTACAGCCTTCCGGCTTAGAAATGTATACGACAGATGCTGACCAGCAACCAATCAGTCTATGGTAACTTCGCGCAGGATATCAAGATTATCCAACGCCTTTCCTGATCCAAGCACAACAGAGGAAAGTGGATCTTCAGCCACAATAATCGGCATACCTGTTGCCTCTTTCAGACATTTATCAAGGTTTTTCAACAAGGCACCACCACCAGTCAGGACAATTCCCTGATCGACAATGTCGGCTGCAAGCTCAGGTGGAGTAACTTCCAATGCAACCCGTACAGCTTCAACAATGACATCTATCTGTTCTGCAATTGCAGACTGAATCTCATCAGCAGAAATAGTTAGAGTTTTGGGCACACCTGACACCAGGTCACGCCCCTTGATCTCCATTATCTCATATGGCTCTTCAGGCATTACGTTACCGATAGTGGTTTTAATCAACTCTGCCGTTCGCTCACCAATGGCGAGGTTATGTTTACGCTTTATGTATTGGAGAATTGCTTCATCCATCTTGTCTCCGGCAACCCGGACAGACTTAGCATAAACGATACCAGCAAGAGAAATAACCGCGACCTCAGTGGTACCTCCACCAATATCGATAATCATATTGGCAGTTGGCTCAGTAATCGGCAGACCTGCGCCAATTGCAGCAGCCATAGGCTCTTCGATGAGATATACCTCTCTGGCTCCTGCAGATTCAGCAGATTCTTTCACTGCACGTTTTTCAACCTGAGTGATACCGGAGGGAACAGAAATCATAATCCGCGGATGAACCAAAGTCCGCCTGTTATGTACTTTATTGATAAAGTAACGGAGCATCGCCTCGGTTACTTCAAAGTCAGCAATTACACCATCTTTAATAGGGCGAATAGCAGTGATATTGCCTGGTGTTTTACCAAGCATCATCTTTGCTTCCTGCCCGACAGCAAGCACCTTGCTCATCCTGCCATCCTGCCGCACAGCGACAACAGAAGGCTCACGCAATACAATTCCCTTGCCTTTGACATAGAGAACAGTATTGGCAGTTCCAAGATCGATAGCGAGATCATTGGAAAGCCAGCCAAACAGAAAATTAAAAGGAGAATACATACAGCCTACCTCAAGGTAAAACCGCCACAAGCAGTGGAGTGTTTTGGTAGAATCCAGGATCTGTTCAACAGATTAAACAGATCTCTAATTTACGTAAATATCGGCTCTTCACAGACAGCCTCTGCAAAACATAAAAGCATAACAAACCAGCCGCTCATTAGCAACAAATATGGTATTTACAAAAAGATTAAAGAAATTTCGTTGACAGCTTTCTCAAACCCTGTTATTTAACCGTCACAATTTTTTGAGAGAAACAATGTGGGGCTATAGCTCAGCTGGGAGAGCGCTTGAATGGCATTCAAGAGGTCGGCGGTTCGATCCCGCCTAGCTCCACCA
>JBFHGS010000119.1:0-14586 GCA_041582995.1 Desulfopila sp.
CGCAATAGCGAAATCGTGCGGCGTAATGTCCGCGACGAGCTGTTTATTCTAAAACGTTTCCGTTTTCGTGTCAACAACTTATTTTGTGTTTGCAGTCAGCCGTAAAGGCGTTCTGCAAGGCGGCAACTCTACAATGTTGAGGACTTCATGTCAACATCTTATTTTGCCTTCCGCCGTCTGTTTTGAATGGCTCCGGCGGGCCGCCATCTTAAAGTGTCTGACCGTTTTCGTCAACCACTTTGTTCTGCTGTATGTCTTTGCTTCAACCGGGAAACAGCTGCGTGGCTCTGAGCCGACGAGTGTTCGTGTCCGTTGTTGCGAAGACGGGGCAAAATACAGGATCAGGGGTGTTGTGTCAACTGATATCCTCGAAAAAAAGAATATTGCTATAGTTTGAAGCTGAAGTGTATTACTATCTCGTTATAAATAGACGAAAATGTTTGCGAAGGAGTTTGCTACATCATACTCTCCCCCGACTGAAACACGCGAGGTCATCTGTGCCTCACCACACCCATACATATATTATAGTGCAAAACAGGTTTTCATGGAAAAGAAAAAAGAACTGCTTCGATCATTGCCCAAGGTAGATGAGTGTCTCCTGTGGTTGAAACTCTCGCAGGACGATTCTGTACCATCCCGTATTATAAAAGAATGCGTGCAGTGCGTTATCGAGAAAGAGCGACATAATATTCTTTCTAATATTGAAAATATTTCTGTCAAAAACAGAGATGAATGGATTTATCTTTTTAATCGTGAGATTCACAGGAAGATGACCTTTAATTTCAGAAGAGTCATCAATGCTACCGGAGTCGTAGTTCATACAAACCTTGGCAGATCTCTTCTTCCACCAAAGGCAACAGAGCAATTGGCTCAGGCCGGGGGCTTTTACTCTAATCTGGAATTTGATTTGCATTCAGGAAAAAGAGGTAGTCGTTATAGTCTGGTCGAGAATATAATTTGTGAATTAACCGGAGCAGAAGCTGCAATGGTTGTGAATAACAATGCAGCAGCAGTCCTGTTAGTTCTGGATACTCTTGCCACTGGTAGTGAAGTTATCGTTTCACGTGGACAGCTTGTTGAGATAGGCGGGTCTTTTAGAATTCCTGATGTGATGGCCAAGAGCGGTGCAGAGCTGGTAGAGGTTGGTGCCACTAACCGGACTCATTTGCATGATTACGAAAGAGCTATTACCGAAAAAACTTCAATGCTGCTTCGTGTTCATACTTCAAACTTCAGAATTATCGGATTCACTTCAGAGGTTCCGCCAGAGGAACTTGCATCGCTTGCGCGTGAGCATGGCATTCTCACAATGGAGGATCTTGGAAGTGGTAGTCTGATTGATCTTTCAGCTTTTGGGCTGATGAAAGAACCTACAGTACAGGAGGTTGTGAAGGCCGGGATTGATGTGGTTACTTTTAGTGGGGATAAGCTTCTTGGAGGTCCTCAGGCCGGAATTATTGTTGGAAGTAAAGATGTCATTGGCAGGATTAAAAAGAATCCACTAACACGTGCGCTCCGTATAGATAAGTTCACTCTTGCTTCCCTTGAAACAATATTGCGATATTATTACGACACAGAGACGGTGCTGAAAAATGTGCCGACTCTTGCTATGCTGACTGAAGACCCGGCAGTGATCAAACGGCGTGCCAGGAAAGTCCTGAGGATGATCGAATCGAAAATAGAACAGTTTTGTAAGGTAGAAGTAGTAAAGACATTTTCGAAAGTTGGAGGTGGAGCTATGCCCGAATGCAATTTAGCAAGTTGGGCGGTTGAGTTGCAACCATTTGATGTTCGACTGAATGTGCTTGAAGTGTCTTTCCGGGAACTGGAGCTCCCCATTATCGGTAGAATTGAGAATGAAAAATACATTCTCGATATGCGAACAGTCCAGGATTCCGAAATCCACAAGTTGGCCGAGTTGATACTACAATATTTTACTCAGAGTGATGGCGCAAATGATTGAGTCATTTCCTTTCAGATGCACTGAAAATTTTCTTGAAGCTGAAGACTTCTCTATTTTCCTGAATACCTACAGGCAGCTTGTTATGGCTAAGATTCCTTCAAGTGGCCATGTCTATGTCATTGCCAAGGGGGATCCTGCCCCCAAGTTGTTCTCCGATCCAAGGAAAGGAAATGAGATTACCATTTGCCTCGAGAGAATGATACAGGATGGACGAGGGGCCTCTGCTATTCTTGAAGATAATATACTATTGGCTTTTCAGGCAAACCGTAAGAATGTTGTGATTCTTGTTGTGAGTAAGGTCGATCCTGTCCTGGTACAACGCGCTGCACTGGACTGGCTTGATGAGATCCGTGAAAGTCTGTTACGTGAGTTTATTCGGGTAAAACAGGCTTTTCGCGATTCGGAAACAGGTTTATTGAATGGTGCTCATCTGTTTTCAGTCTTGCAAACGTTTGAAATATCTGAAAGTGTGGCGGTTATCCTGGTTGAATTACCCGCCCGGAGCCGGACCTTGAGAGATGCATTCCGAAATGCCCAGCGAGCGGCGGTGTCACTCATGACATTTACGGATAGCAGATTTTTGCTTCATCATCTCGGGCAATGCGTATTTGCCCTGCTTGTTCGCAAAAGTGATCTCAAAAGCGTTGAGGAATTTAGTTCTGGGCTTGTTCATTTTCTTAAAAAAGAAAACTACTATCGAGTACATATCGGTAGTAGCCGTACAGCCAGGGAACAAGCAGGTCAAAATACAGAGAGAGGTGCTGGGGAAAAGGTTCTTGATGAAGCCTGGACCGCTCTGCAGACAGCAGCAAAGCGAGGGCCATTCAGTTTCTGCGATTACCGGCTGCTTGCTGATGCTTCCAGTCATCCGCTCTCTCCTGTGATGCCGGAACTGGTGAAAGAACTCAGGAAAGTCAGTAAAAACGACAACGTCTTCTGTCTGGTGAAACTGCAACGCTCTGATAATGCTGTATTACCCCTCCGGTTCGAAGAATCCGTCATATTACCTGAACCTGGCGTCGCAATAGTACATGCAGAGGAAACCTATATTTATTTAGGTGGCTATAATGGTAAACAAGGATTGGATTATGCCGGTAAATTATTAGCTATTTTGCATGACAATCATGAAATGACCGACATATATGCTGGGGTAAGCACATTTCCGTTTCAGGCATTTACCAGATCAGAATCGCTACTGAATGCCAGGAAGGCAGTGCTTCATGCTGAATTTTTCGGACCTGGCAATGCTGTGCTGTTTGATGCTGTAAGTCTTAATGTCAGTGGTGATATATATTTTAGCGATGGCGACCTCCCGAAAGCGGTGCGAGAGTATCGCCTTGGACTTGCCTGTGATTCTAAGGATGTTAATCTGTTGAACAGCCTTGGGGTAACTTATGCCTTGCTCAACAAAAACACTTTTGCCCGTAGAACATTTGAGAATGTCATTTCTGTTGATGATCATAATTACATGGCACTCTATAACCTCGGTATTGGTGCGCAGTTACGGGGAGATCTTACAACAGCTCTGGAATTTTTTCTCAATGCGTACAAGCACTGTGATAACAGTGAAGAAGGTCAGAGTCTGATTCATGATTTGAAGGTTCAGCTCGGCCAGCTGTATTGTCAGACTGGAAATTACCAGAAGAGTCTCGAATATCTTGAAGAATGGAGAAAAACTGCTACAGAAAGGCAACAGGGCAGAATTTTTCGTTATCTCGGTGAGGCGTATCTGGAGAGTGGTAAACCACGAGAAGCTATGACCTGGCTTCAGCGTGCTTTGCAACAGAATGAGCGTGATCATGAAATATTGAGTCTGCTAGGAACTGCGATATGGAAGGCCTGTGAAGGTGATGATATTGCTCTTTCACTCTGTGGCAAGAGTGTTGAGCTTGCTCCGGATGATCAGCAATTACGGGTGAGACTTGCACGGGTGCAGATGCATACAGGTTATTACAAAGATGCTCTCATCAATCTCAACAGGTGTCGCGGTGGAAAAGTTGTTGCGGCAGAAATTCAGTTGCTTAAAGCACAAACCTATTTTTTGTTGCAGCAGACCGGTCGCTCCAGATTCTGGGCGAGGAAGGTTCTGAAGACAAGTGGTACCGGAAACAGAGAGTATTTAAAGGCGCAGACTTTGCTTGAGGAAATTCAGCAGCAATAAGTAGCCAAAGGGAGTAGCCATGAAATTTACCGAACGGAGAAAGATCAGGCGTGAACCCAAATATGTTCTGGACAATACGGTTATAGGTGATTCGTGGCGAATGTTTAGAATCATGTCGGAATTTGTCGATGGTTTCGATGCAATGTCAGCAATCGATGTGCCCGCAGTTACGATTTACGGCTCTGCCAGAACTTCGGTTGATGATCCATACTATGCTTTGACAGAACGTATAGCGGGACAACTGGCACGTGAAGGTTTTGGAGTGATTACCGGAGGTGGCCCGGGAATAATGGAGGCGGCGAACAAAGGGGCGGCTGAATCCGGTGGTGTCTCAATCGGTCTCAATATTAGCCTCCCTCATGAACAGACACCAAATCCGTACAGTAATTTTCCTTTACATTTCAAATACTTTTTTGTTAGAAAAGTTATGTTTATGAAATACTCCATGGCATTTATCTGTATGCCCGGAGGCTATGGTTCTCTGGATGAGTTGTTCGAAGCGCTTACCCTGATTCAGACAGAGCGCATAAAGCCGTTTCCTATAGTTCTGGTAGGAAGTGAGTTTTGGTCTGGACTTGTTGACTGGATAAAAGATAAACTTTTGGGAAGTGGCAATATTAGTACTGATGATATATTGATGTTTCAAGTACTTGATGATCCTGATGCCGTAGTAAAGTATATCAGAAAAACGGTGATTTTCTAAAAACGTCGAGTTATTGCGTGATGATTCGTAGTGTACCTTTACAGATCAGGCACGTATTTTAATAGCGGTGTTTCATATTTCTGGCGGATAAAGAGGGCGATTTATGGCTCAGATTGATGCGTTTTTTAAATTAATGAACGATGAAGGTGCTTCGGATCTGCATATGGTTGCAGGTCAGCAACCCCTTTTGCGAATTCGTGGTGATATAGAGCGGGTGAAGTTTAAAAAGATGGAGAATGATGAACTTCGCGGAATGCTTTACGAAATCTGTCCTGAAGAGAGGATTAAGGAGTTTGAGGAGACCGGCGACATAGACTTTGGTTATGAGATTCCCGGACTTGCTCGATACCGTTGTAACTATTTTCAACAAAAGTATGGAGTTGGTGCTGTATTTCGTGAGATTCCAAGCGAGATTATGACCTGCGAACAGCTCGGTTTGCCAAAGGTGATTGCCCGGCTGGCTCATTTGCCGAAAGGGCTGGTTCTCGTCACGGGTCCTACCGGTTCCGGTAAGTCGACAACCCTTGCCGCTATAGTTGATGAAGCGAATAAGACCAGGAAAGATCATATCTTGACTGTAGAGGATCCTATCGAATTTGTGCATCGCAGTCAGAAGTCGATCATTAACCATCGTGAGGTTGGATCGCATACTAAGAGTTTCTCCGCAGCCTTGCGTGGTGCTCTCCGTGAAGATCCTGATATTATCATGGTCGGTGAGATGCGTGATCTTGAAACTATTTCTCTCGCTATGGAAGCTGCCATGACGGGACATCTGGTGTTTGGTACGCTGCATACTATTAATGCTATGAAAACTGTTGACCGTATTATTGAGATATTTCCGGCCAATCAGCAGGGACAGGTGCGCTCGACACTTGCCGATGCCTTGAGGGCCGTGGTGTCTCAGACGTTGTTTAAGCGCACCGATGTGAAAGGCAGATGTGCGGCGCAGGAAATCCTCATAGCTACTCCAGCGGTTCGTAACCTTATCCGCGAAGGCAAAACATTTCAGCTGCTCTCCGTTATGCAAACCGGTAAGAAGTTTGGTATGCAGACACTCGACGATGCTATTATGGCCTATCTCGAAAAGAAGATGATAAGTGCCGATGATGCGTATTCGAATTCGGTAGAAAAAGCGAAATTTGCCAAGTTTCTTAAAAAGCCGCCCTCAGACTTTACCGAAGTTTAAGTATCCTATTCAATTGTATCATTCAACCCGGTTTTTACTCCCTGCGCTGGAATCCAATGTGTACCATTCCGGCGCAGTGGGTTGTCTTGATCCTGATTCTGGACGAATATCTCTGTCGTGTTTTCCTGCCTCGTAATCCTGATGGTTCCGGACTCTGCTGTTACTATCAGTGGCAACTGTTGTTGCTGACAATATTTTCTGAGATATTGGGAAGGGAAATACTCTTTGCTTGATTGGCCTGAAGAGGCAATTATCACTTCCGGATTGACACGTTGTAGAAATGGGCTTGAGTTTGAGGTTGCTGAACCATGGTGCGCCGCCATCAGGATGTTGCTTGAAATCGGCACATCATGTTCAACGAGTTTAGCCTCAGTATTTTTCTCAATATCGCCAGGGAAGAGCAGCCGGTGGTCACCCATAATAACCTGTAATATCAGTCCGGAATTCCTGTCAGCCCTGCTTTCCTGATCCTCTAAACCATTCGCAAGACAGATTACAGATACATCATTTCCTGTTATCGCATCTCCGGCATTCGGAATCTTCAGCTCCAGTCCATTAGCTTGCGCCAGTGCCAGAAGTTTACGGTAGTGTTCGTCACCGCCATCGAGAGTGTTTGTCCAGAGAAGAGATGGAGAGAAGTGGTTGATCAGGAAAGGAATACCATTATAGTGATCTGCATCAGGATGAGTGATGAGTATGGAATCAAGTTGCGTAATCCCAAGGTGCCAGAGAAAGGGAGCTATAATTCTCTGGCCGACAGTTTCTTTTGAAAAAGATGAACCACCGCCATCTATGAGCACATTGGTACCATCCGGGAATTGCAGAACAGTTGCGCTGCCCTGTCCGACAGCCAGAATGGATACAACTGGTGAGTCTACATGATAGTTATCAAACCGTAATTGTGGGAAAAGTAGTAGGCAGAGGCATATAAGGAATGGTACTGAGCGCAGCGTGCAACTCATTTTGGAATGTGAGAGAGCTGTCAGGGCATAAATAAATGTGATGTAATACAGGCTAATGAGCAGAGGCTGAGGGGGAGGGAGCCACAGAGTTGTCTGCGGAAAAGCTTGAAATACCTCTGTGACTTTAAGGGCAACTGCAAGCCCGGCGCTTCCTGCCTGAAAAAGTAGTACGGCAAGATCAGGGAGTACGTGCATAAAGGGCAGGGCCATCACGCCGAAGGGGAGTGCCCACAGACAAATTAAAGGTTCAAGAATAAGATTTGCGACCGGTCCGGCAAGCGGGAAACGGTAAAAGTAGAATATGACGATAGGAGCTGTTGCTAATACAGCGGCGCTTGCTGCTACCAGGGAGGCTAAAATCCAGTTCTGTATTCTCAGTAAAACCTTTATCTTTAAATCTTTATCACTCACATCTTTTGCAGCAAGCTTATCCCGAATGAATGGTGCGGTGAGCATGATTGAGGTAAATGCTGCAAAGCTCAACTGAAATGACGGAGTAAAGAGGGACTGCGGGGACAGTGTTAAAATAACCAAGGCGGCAAATGCTATAAGGGCGGAAAGTGTCTTTGGTCTATCTGTACAGAATGCCAGAATAATAATAGAACTCATCAAAAATGCACGAAATACCGGACTATTCATGCCGGCGAGCAGGGCATAGCTCAAGAGCAGGGGGAGACAGAGGATGCCAGCTGTTTTCTTTACATTCAGTTTCAGGGTGAGGTATTCAGAGCGCCGTAGCAACCAGTATATTGATGTGAAAAGCAGAACTCCTATGAGGGTTAAATGGATACCTGATATTGCGAGAATATGCATTGTACCGCTTGCTTTAAAGCTTTCCAGCGTTTTATCAGGAATTTTGGAACGGTCTCCGATCAGAATTGCCCGGTAAATACCGCTGACTGTATCCCGAGTATTGGCGTCAATGAAACTACCAATAATGCCACGCAAATATTCAGGATAAAGGAGTATCCGATCACTGGTGGTTGCGTCTCTGTGTATCGGCTGGATAAGAGCAGTGGATCGAATATACCCCGTAGCCCAGATGTTTTTTCGGGCAAGGTAGGCCGGGTAATCGAAAGTGCCCGGTGTGAGGTATCGTGAAGGACGTGTAATTGTGGCTCGAATTGCCAGGTGAGTACCAGGGGTGATATCGGCTGGCCATAGTCCCTTCAGGCGAAGCTGTAACTTTCCCCTGGCTGCAGTATAATCCTCATTTTTACCCATTTGTACAGATTCGAGTTGTATCAGAGCCTGGCTTGTATCGCCGTTAAAAGTCACCATGGAAACAAGATGGCCGATAACTACAGCATCTGCAGGTTCGGTAAGTAGAGCGTAGATGTGCGTTTGTGAATCTGGCACACGGCTACTGATATTTCCAAGGTAAAGCCCGGTCAGGAGGAAAAGAAGTAGCGCAGACAGAAGGGCGTATTCATTTTTCAAGCGCCAGTAGCAGAAGATGAGGCACAGGGCAGCTATAGCAATGCCGGTAAGTAAGCAGCCAGTTCTAAAAAGAGTAATGGACGAAATGGCCAGGCCAAGGATGTAAGCGAGGGTTATGACTGCGAGCAGATGGTGGTTGAACAGATCGCTGAAACGTTTCACAGAAGAGAATGAATCAGCTCAATATGACGGGCAATTACTCCCTGCTGCGCTTTGATACAGGTTTCGGCGGCTAATCCCACACGTATGCGTAAATCATCGTTAATGATAAGTTTTTCAAGACTTGTTCTAAGGTGCTCTTCGTCTGAAACCATTATCGCTCCACCGGCAATTATAAGATCTTGAGAAATTTCATGAAAATCTTCCATATGCAACCCGAAGAGGACAGGCAGTTTCATAATTGCAGGTTCGATAGGATTATGTCCACCTTGCGGTACGAGGCTGCCACCAACGAAGGCTACTGTGCAGTGTCTGTAACACTCGACAAGTTCACCTATAGTGTCAACAATGAGAAAATCCCCATGGTGTTCAGGATTTTTTGATCGTTTCACGCCTTGAAGGTCAAATTGTTCAGCTAGTTGCAGAAGCTGTTCAGCACGCCTGGGGTTTCGTGGGGCAATGACCAGATAGAGATGCGGATGGCTTGAGCGCAAAGTTTTATAGCAACTGAACAGTATGTGCTCTTCTCCTTCATGAGTAGATCCTGCAACGACAATAAATCGGTTTTCAGGGAACAACCGGGCAAGAGTAGAGCTGGAACCTGAGGCCAGAGCCGGCGTGTCATATTTTAAGTTACCGAGGGTATGGAGTTGCATACTCGATATTCCCAGTCTCTTCATGTTCTCTTTATCGGCTTCTGTCTGCATGCACATCTGGCTGAAACTCTGGAATATCGGCATAAAAAAAACTGCGAATTTTCTGTATGAATCTACAGACTTTTGTGATATACGGCCGTTTACGAGAATCGTTGGAACATTGCTTCGCCTGAGAGCTGTCAGCAGGTTTGGCCAGAAATCAGTCTCAACCTGAATAAAAATGTCGGGCTGTATTGTACGAATGTATCTGGAAACAACCGGCAGGATATCAATCGGTGATGCGAGAATGCAGTCTACAAGATGGCTAAGCAGATCGCGGGCCACTGCCTCACCTGTTTCTGTTGCAGCTGTAATGATTATCCGACAGTCGGGATAGGCTTTTCGAAGCCCTGTAACCAGAGGCAGGGCAGAAGTGATTTCTCCTACCGAAAGAGCATGCACCCAAAATGTGCATTGTCCTTTGGCTGGAACTGCATCGGCCAGTTTTTTAAGATTGCCGATCCCCAGACGTGCTGGAATACGATGGCGGTATTTTGATTTGAGCAGCACCAGGGGCAGGAGTACAGGCCATAAAATGGTCAGTATGACCAGTTGTGCTATGTTATAAAGTAATATAAGCAAATGAAATTTCCTCCGAAATGTGTGGCTGACAGTACCATATGACGCTACTTTCCGAAAGTGGTACAAAAGATAGTATCAGGTAAACTATAACCGTATGATCTTAAAAATATCATACGGTTATGTAAAATAATAAAAGTGATTTGAGTGAATATACTACTTGCAGAACAGAATGAAATTAGTGGTGAACATCTGCGGCTGACGGACCATCGGGCCACGCATATCGTTAAGGTGTTACGTGCTGATGTTGGTGATACGGTTAGAATTGGAGTAATTAATGGCCAGAAAGGGACAGCTGTTATTGAAGAGATGACGAAAAAGCATCCCCGCTCTGTTTTACTTCGGGTTCAGTTGCATGAAAATATGAATTCTTTACCGAAGATAGATCTGATTATTGCCCTTGCCCGACCTATCATGATGCGCAGGATTCTCAGTCAGGCAACTGCCCTCGGTGTAGGCCGGTTCTTCCTTATTAATGCCAACAGGGTTGAAAAAAGTTTCTGGGAAGCATCTCTTCTCGATCCTGCCAGCTATTCTGAACACCTTCAGCAGGGATTGGAGCAGGCAGTTGACACACGTGTACCAAGTGTGACGTTTCATCGAAGTTTTAAAGAATTTGCCGAAAATTATCTGCCGACGATAACTTCTGAATACTCACATTGTCTTGTGGCTCATCCGGGTGGTACGCGGAACCTGAAGCGCGGGATGGAGGGTGATGCCGGTCGGGTATTGCTTGCAATCGGGCCGGAAGGCGGTTGGGTTGATTATGAAGTACAGAAGTTTTGTGACGCGAATTTTCTGAGCTGCACAATTGGAGAAAGAATATTGAAAGTAGATACCGCGGTTGTGGCCCTGCATGCTCGCATAAGTCAGCTTATTGAAATGAAGGAATTATAGTGTTACCGTCTTTCCGCATGTTCGTTAAGAAAAGACGCCAGCCCGGAAGAGTATTTTTTGTAAAGAAGGAATATTTCGATCACATAGCATGATGAACTGTTATTATGAAAGAGCAAGTTCGGGTATGTGTCGAATGTATCATTCAGAGTGTTCCGGTATATGAATTAAGCCATGAATTTATATTATAAATTATTAGTGGAATATGTTATCGGACAAGTAACTCGCTGATAAGATGACAAATAGTTGATTAGTCGTGATTCTGTAAGATAAGTTACGATACAATTTAATAGCTGAAAGCTGTACAGACACAAGAGAATTTGCTATATAAACATTGTATTGTCAGATTTAAGTTCTCTGCAGTGTTATTGCTAATAAGCTCGTTCTTTTTCTTTTGTTCACAGATTAAGAGCTTTTCAACCGGCAGGGTATTTTTATATCAACAGGTGGCGTATCTGTTCGCGTTTCACATATCACCAAAAAAAAACGAATTGAACTCCTATGCAGATAAAAAATATCGGGATTATAGTCCTTCTGACTGTTCTTGCGTGTGAATTGATTAAGCCAACCCCGGGCCAGGCAAATGTGCCGGAGCATGCTATTCGTATGTTTCATCAAGAACCATTTGTTGAGGAACAACAGAAATTTTTTCCATTTGACACTATTTATACCGTAGTCGATTTTGCTGACATGCAACCAGGAGAGTATACGGTTAATATTGAATGGATACAGCCAAATGGTAAGCTTGTACGAAATTCATCTCATCCATTTTTCATTGAAGAAGAGGAAGATTTCTACAGGGTATTTTTCTGGCTTAAGTTACATGCCGCAGGACCACTGAGCCAGCTTATCGGTGCCAGTGAGTATGCATCCGATGTCTATGGGCGATGGAAAGTACGCATCTCATGCAATGGAAATCCTTTAAGTTCTGCGGCCTTCGAGGTTACAGACGCTCTCTTTTAAAGCATTTATCCCGCAGTTCATTCTTGTTTTACTTTTCAAACCCGCTACTCTTTATTCAGCAGGCAATGTTTCGGTTCTTCCCGTCGCCAGTACATCCATTTCGAAAAAATACACATGAGACCATTGCCTGACATGTAAATGACGCATAACTGTCGGCTGGGCTCCGTTGCAGTTGCTGTAAACGACCTTGAAACAGCTAGTTATTCAGTTTGTACTAAAGAATTTAGCTATCAGTTCCGAAACACATGTGTGGAACTCTATCAAAAGTCTACATATGGAGAAAATATGAGTACTCAGATCAGCGGCGTTAGCAGTGCCTCGCTCTCCACTGCATCAACTTCAGCAATCAGCCAAACAGGTAGCGGTGGAGAGTCAAACTTTCAGCAGTTGTTAAACACAATGCTTCAAGCTGATTCATCAGGAAAGGTGAATGAGGAGCAACTCTTTTCAGCAATTATCAATGAGAGGTTGACGAGTAATGTTGGAGAAGAGGCAGCGGCAAGATACCGTGAACTGTTTACTGAAATGCAGGAGGAAATGACTCGGGCTGATGGATATGTCCCGGTTGAGGCTGCGGCTAATCAGGCTATAAATGGACTTGTAACAGAAGGGCTAATCAGCGGAGAAGAGGCGGGAACGATACAGGGCCAGGCTTTTACTGCTGCTCAGTTAGATGTTAACATGGGGACGCTGTATGACTCTCGTGGCTCTACAGTGGCGGTTATGCTTGTCAATCTTGCCCTTGAAACGGCAGAGAATACTTTAAAGGGTCTGGATGACGGAACTATAAGTGCAAGCTCGTATCAGGATGATGTAGAGGGGGCGGAGGGTAGTGTTGAAGGTCAGGGAACCTTTATTGGAGGTGATGGCTTTCTCTATAAACCTGTTTCTGAAAGCAATGGTAATTTGGTTATTCTGCTGCCGACGTATATGCAGGGAGATATTACTTCTGTACAGCTCCTGGACAGTGAAGGAAATAGCATTGAAAGCGGAGATTCATACGGCCCATATGAAGATGGGCGACCCTTGTTTCGTTTTAATGATACCGGTTCCGGGTATCCCGATAATATGACCGTTCAGATTCAGCTAGCCTCAGGGGACGTAAAAGAATATATAATTCCCGATTCAGCTCAACGCTGGGAATAAATCTGGTGATCGAAATGTTTCGATTGCTTGACAGTTTTTGCATTTCTTCCTGCACCACAATCTGTAATCTGTGGTACAGGAAGAATCTCATACATCAGTATGTGATATACGAGCTTGTCGAATTACATGTCGCTGGAGCGAGTACAGCCATTCCTCGCCCGGATACGTCAGACTGTTTTACAAGATATCCACCGGACTCCCATCGAGAACCATTGTTGGATACGACAATGCCTGTTCTGCATCCTGAAATGTTCAACGTAAATGTTCCCGGATAGGAAGACATTTTTTTGGAATAATACCAGGTCGGCCTGTTCCCGTTGGTTCTTCCATTGTACATTGCTGCTGCTTCTTTTGTTGTACCACTGGTTGTTGTTGCTGTTGATGCTGAAGAACTGGTGGTTGTGCTACCTGAACCAGCAGTAGCACTGACATCGTCGTCAGATTCAAACCAGTCACAACTGGTTAACGTCAGCGTGAGCAGTAGTAGGGAAGAAAGCTTAAAAGCCTTTTTCATTAAGAGCCTCCGAGAGTGTTCGAAGTGGTTTCTGTTCTGGTGACAAATTTTGTCAGTATGTGAAGATATTTGTTGACGTTACGTGCATGACAGGTATTATCTTTGCGCCAAACATTAATAATCATAAATATTCCTGTGATACAAGTAACCTCTGGCGCTATTCACAATACAAACTGAAAGTGATCACCTCCTTAATTACAGCAGTTGATTATGCACCTGCGTTATTTTCAGCGAGCTTTTTTTGCATCATGCACCTTGATCAGGCTGCAATATAGCATACCTTCATGTCACCAGGGGCTAATGGCATAAAAAAAAGCCATTTCTCGGGTTGTAGATGAACCTGAGACTTCGTTTGAAAAGAACGAGGGTTCCGCCATAGACGAAATTGCAAACCCAACAGTAATAACAGGGAGTTCCTGTTACGCCCAATACTACAGGATGATTCGTAAAAAACAAGATAGTATTCCTCATAAATACGGTGAATGCTGGCCTGTAAATTAAAAGTCTCTGAAATTATTGGTCTTTTATTGTAAGGATTTTTGTCCTTTGGGTAACAGGTTATACATTCGAATAAAGTACAAACTTTTCATGTCAGCACCTGACGATATGATTCTGTTTGTATGTTATTTGTTATTATGATCATATAGTTCCCGTATGCTCCAGCAACAGATGTATATCCCTTCTACTCTTTGTGAGCATGAGAGGCGTACAGGAACAACCGACTGGTGCAAAATATCATTGGTATAAGGTATAGGTATGAAAGGTAATATCTCTCTTCAGCGTTGCGCTGTATAATGGAATATAGCATATGATGCTCAAAAACGTCAGGCATATTGTACAGCTCTGTAAAAACAGCACATATCGGACAATTTACTTCTCGAAACTCTTTGATGCGGAGTTTTACCTGAAGCGCTATCCGTTTCTTGACGAGCCAGGAATAAACTTGCTCCTGCACTATTGCACGTCCGGCTGGCGTGAGGAACGCCGCCCCAGCCTGCTCTTTGACAATCTCAATTATGTGAGATCGTACTCAGGCTTGAGAGAGCTGAATGAAGACCCATTGAAGCACTATCTTGAGAAAGGATGGCGGCAAGGTAAGGATCCCAACGCATTGTTTCAGACCAGCTATTATCTTGATCGCTATAGTGATGAAATTCCTGCTAATACTAACCCTTTTATCCATTACCTGAACAAGGGGTGGCGAATGGGCTTCTTTCCTTC
>JBFHGS010000120.1:0-14571 GCA_041582995.1 Desulfopila sp.
GAAGGTAAGTTCTCCTACGATATCCTGATCATGTCCACCGGTTGCGACATCAGACCGAATGAAATTGAAGGTCTTCAGGAAGGCTGGGGTAACGACATCCACGGTTTCTACCGCTATGATGACTGTATCGCGCTGGGCAAAGCTCTGAAGCAGTTCAAGGGCGGTAAAGTGGTTGTCAATATTGCCGAGATGCCGATCAAGTGCCCTGTTGCTCCTCTTGAGTTTGTATTCCTTGCTGACTGGTGGTTCACTAAGCAGGGTCTGCGCGACAAGGTTGAGATCGAGTTCGTTACTCCGCTCTCCGGTGCATTCACCAAGCCAGTAGCAACCAGAATTCTCACAGAAGCATGTGTAAATAAAAACATCAAGATAACCCCGAACTTTGCTCTGGGTTCTGTTGATGCAGAAAAGAAGATCATCGAAGCCTATGACGGAACGCAGGTCGATTACGACATGCTTGTGTCCATTCCGCCCAACTTCGGTGACGAGTCAATGATTGAATCAGATGTTGCTGATCCAATGGGATACATCCCTGTTGACAAGCACACCCTGCAGCCAGCCGGTTACGATAATGTCTGGGTACTTGGTGACGGTACAGATGTCCCGACTTCCAAAGCAGGCGCCGTTGCCCACTTCCAGGGCGATATTCTCGAAGAGAATATCATGGCGTATGTTGAAGGTGGCGAACAGCATGCCCGGTCCGACGGGCATGCGGTCTGATTCATTGAATCAGGCTTCGGGAAAGCCTACATCATCGATTTCAACTACACCACTGAGCCATTCACCGGAACTTATCCGTTGCCTGTAGTCGGTCCTCTTGGACTGCTCAAGGATACTGAGATGAACCATATCTCAAAGCTCATGTTCAAATGGGTATACTTCAACATGCTCCTGAAAGGAACCTGGCTTGGACCGCCAGCTCTCGGAATGGAAGGTAAATGCATCGAATAAGTAACCCGTGTTGAAATGGCGTTATACGTCACACGTGAGAAAGCGGCGGAATCTTTTTGATTTCGCCGCTTTTTTCGTTTCAATTCCTGGCCCTGAGTGAACAGCACCAGAGATCGTTATCCTTCTCCGCTCACTTATGACAATGACCGCAATGGGTGTACTTGAAGCGTGGATCGTCCCGATCCTGTACATACTCCTCTACCGTACGCCACCTATCTTCAAAATTCTGAATTTTCAGGCATTCAGTGCAGAGCGGCAGATTGGACTGCAGAAGTTCTACATGGTTCAAGGCATCACGCAACTCATTGTTTGATATAACCAGTTCTTCCTGTATATTGACAAGACGTTCAGCGACCCGCACCCTGGCTCGTAGTTCGTTCTCATCAAAAGGTTTTGTCATATAATCATCGGCACCGGCGTCAAATCCCTTAAGGATATCGTCCTGCGCATCACGACCGGTAAGCATGATTACGTATACCGGAGTCTCCCTTTCCAGCATCTTCACCTTGTTACACAATTCAACGCCATCAATTCCCGGCATTTCCCAGTCAAGAATAGCAATCTGGGGACCATCTGGTCTCTGCAGAACTTTCCAGGCCTCATGTCCGTCTTCTACACTATCAACACGGTATCCCCACTGCTCAAGAACAACCTGCACAGTAAGTCTGGTAGTATATTCATCTTCAGCAATTAATAACTTCACTTCCGTTTAACCTCCATCGGAGATGGTTCTGAAACACTACCTGCAATGATGGTAGTGTCAATATTCATCTGCTATTATCCTGAAGTGAGGCTTCTTTGTCTACCCTGCGACAAAAAAAACTCCTTTTTCCACAATTTGCATAACCTATGCCTGCACTTTGTGCTAGGCAAAAAAGTATTTAACAGACTAAAGTGAAAGAGTATATTACCAGCCTTTGCAGCAGGTGATGTTGTAATCTCTTCTTCGTAATTACCTGCAGACGCATATTTTACACAAACATTTCACCAGAAGATTATGTCAATGTAACTGCGATTATTATATTGCATTACTTTGAGCCAGTTGCCAGGTGTATGTCACTTGACTCAACCAGAGCCGAAGTGACCTGATAGATAAGAACCAGCAGCTATAGAATTTCTCTCTACAAGGATATTGGATGAACGTCTTACGTGCTTTTGTTACAGGCTTTCTTATCGGATTAGCCAACCTCATCCCGGGAGTATCCGGTGGTACATTTGCCTTGATTCTCGGTATATACGAACGACTTATCAGTTTCTTAAACAGCATAAGCCCTCGCGCTATTTTTGAGCTTCTCCAGCTAACCTTTCTCTGGATAAAAAGTGGTTTTAACCGGGCTGGCGGCACGGAGCTGCGCAACTATCTCGAAGCCAGGGATTATCCCTTTATGGCCGTTATAGCATGCGGAGCTCTTGTCTGTATCGTTGCAATGTCTTCAGTTATGAAATACCTGCTTGTACACCAGTTTGTCTACACGTACTCATACTTCTTCGGCCTGATTATCCTTTCAATTGTCATTCCCTGGAGAATGATCAAAGTTCCGGCTCCCCTGCTATTGCTGCCACTCATTGTCGGTATCCTACTCACTGTCGGCGTCACAGCAAGTGTTAACCCATATGAAAAAAGTCTTGGAAAATCTCAGCTGTTACAGCAGCAATACCAGACACAACAACTCACTGAAAATGACAGCGGCAAAGAGACAGCACTTCGGCCGGAGAGATTCACCTACACCGGAAAGTACAATTCGGGAGAATACATGTATATATTTATCTGCGGAGTAATTGCTATCTCAGCCATGGTCCTGCCGGGAGTAAGCGGCTCGTTAGTGCTCATTTTGATGAATCAGTATTTTGCCGTTATCTCTGCGATTGCCAACATTAGAAACCTGTTGATCGACGATCTTTTGTTTCTCACAGCAATGGCACTGGGAATGATTGTGGGACTACTGAGTTTTTCACGGGTAATCGAATATACCCTACGAAAATATCACGATCTTATGGTCGCTTTCCTCATAGGGCTGATCGGCGGTTCACTTTACTCACTCTGGCCGTTTAAAGAAGCGGAGCTCATTCCGAACTACTACGTGAAAGAAGGTGCGATTATTGAAATGATCGAAAACCATACTGTATACAGCAACGTCAATATCCTGCCGACGGACCTGCAGACCACAATTATTTCTGTAGCAACAGTTGCCGCCGGCATGGTGACCATGCTCTTTTTTGTCCGTAGAGAAAAGTAGCTGCCACCAGAAGGGAGCTGAGCTTATTTCCACCGCTATCTCACAGAACGAGCCCTGCCGCAAACATAATGCAGAAAAAAAGCGACAGTTTTGCTGTTCGAGCCAGGAGATCATTAAGTCCTGCCCCTGCTATGGCCTCTATATCCCGGCAAAGCGACAACGCCATTGGTACAGTTACAAATGGCAGTAACACCAATACACCAATACCTGTCGCAGATAATACCAGCAATAACGGCACCAGATACGAAAAAATAACCAGCAAACGATAGAGCATGAGTGTGTGCTTTCTGCCTATCCGTACGGCCAGAGTATTCTTCCCTGCTTTTACATCAGTTTCCATGTCACGCAGGTTATTGACTACCATGATCGCGGAAACAAGCAGTCCCGGCGGAAAAGAGGCAAAAATAACCAGCAGGGAGAGTTGCCCTGCCTGCACCCAATATGTTCCACACACCGCTACCAGACCAAAGAAAATGAAAACAAAAAGCTCTCCAAGGCCGTGTGAGGCAAGGGGATAGGGACCTCCGCTATACGCGAGAGCCGCAAGCACTGAAGCTATCCCGACCAAAAAAATCGGCAGTCCTCCAACGGTTGTAAGATACAAAAACACAAGGCCTGCTGCAGCCAGAGAGAGGATCATTGCAGCCTTGACCTGACCCGGAGGAATCAGTCCACTTTGAGTGACTCTTACCGGCCCCAGCCTCTCTTCTGAGTCAATACTGTTCTTTGCATCGAAATAGTCATTAGCAAGATTCACTGCTATCTGTAGCAATAGAGCACCTGCAAAAGCGGCCAGAGCCGGCAGAACGGCAAAAACACCATCGAAAATCGCCACAGCTGTTCCGACTGCCACAGGAGCAGCAGCAGCCGGCAGAGTTTTAGGCCGAACAGCCAGCCACCAGAGAGAAACCTTTGAATCACTTTTTTTCATTATCTAATCCTGCAATAATCCTTTTAAGCATGTACTGATATTAACCAACATAGAGATGTCTGCTCACTTTAAGTTCGATGGAATATATCAGATAATAGAGCGATACCCCGAGCAGTCCCATACCCATAATGCCAGTATACATTTCAGGATACATAAGCACCTGATACGTTTCTATCACAATATAATAGCCTAGACCGTAACTGGTCAGTGACTGTTCGGCAATGAACAAGACTGCAATTGCCGTTCCGACAGATACTCGCAAAGCAGTCAGCACCGCAGGCAAAGTCGCTGGCAGATACACATACCGAAACAGTGCCATACGACCCGCACCGAGTGAACGCACAGAAAGAAGCAGTTCCTTCCTGAGACTTGCCGCCTCATCACGCACCACGACCAGTATCTGAAAAAAGATGATAATAGTTATAAGCATCACTTTAGATACATCGGTAATCCCCATAATTACATAAATAACCGGTAGAAAAATAATTTTCGGAATCGGATAAATGATGGCAATGAGTGGACCGGCCAAACGGTCAATTTTCGGCATCTGACCAAGTGCAAGTCCGATCGGAGCGGCAAGAGCAGTTGCAAGTATGATAGCTGCCAGAACACGGCAGGTACTGGCCAGAAAATGGAGGCCGAGATCACCAAAGAACGATTGGATAAACAGTGGCACAACCACTATGGGAGACGGTAGAATGGGCCTGTTCAACAACATTGCAGCAAGTTGCCAGAGAATAAAGAACATCCCTATTCCTGCCATAGTACTGCCAAGCGTAATTCGTTTTTTCATTGCTCTCTATTGTGTTACGCCTGCGGCGGATGAAGAGTGTGAGCAGCGATCGTTGTGCGAAGCTCGGTGCACCTTCTGATAAATTCTGGATCATTACGTTTATCTATCCGGCCAGTGAGATCATTCTCTATAATAACGGGAGACCTGTTAAGCCCATTGGAAAGAATAAGTATCTTTTCTCCCAGTACGACAGCCTCCTCAATATCATGGGTGACCGTGATAGACGTAAGCCCTGACTCGACATGAAATGAGTTCATAACCTTTTGGAGTTCCTCACGTATCGGTGCATCAAGGGCGGAAAACGGCTCATCCATCAGCAGCAGATCCGGGTCAAGTACCAGCGTTCTGGCAATGGCAGCACGCTGCCGCTGTCCTCGGGAAAGCTCTGCCGGATACGTATTCTGCAGATGACGTATTCCGAGCCAGTCCAGCCAGTAGTCTATCTTCCCGCACAACGCCTCTTCACTGGTTTCCATATCATACGGACTATGAATACCATCTGGCCCATAATATTTGCGGATCTTGAGCCCCAACTCTGTATTTGCACGTACAGTAGCCCAGGGCAGAAGACCATGATCCTGAAGCACAAGTCCTGTCCTCGGTCGCGCCCTGACTATTGTTTCACCGCCAATTTTCACCTTACCTGATCCTGGACGTAACATTCCTGCCACGAGTGACAGCAACGTCGTTTTACCGCAACCGGAGGGACCGATGATCGTCCATGCCTCACCACGTGCAATATTCAGGCTAAACCCGGAGAAAAGCACTGAGCCATCCCCATACCTGAAAAACAGATCTTCTATTTCTACCATGTTCATAGTTGAAGATACCGCTTACTTCGCAAGGAAATCAGCTGTAACGGAGTCGCCGTAAGAGACTTTATGACTGAGCAGCTTCTTCTCAAGCATCCACTGCTGTACATCATCCCATTGGTGTTCTGTCGGTACAGAAGCCCTCGGAAAAGGGGGAATCTCAAAGCTCTGGCGTACATTTTTGGGCACGCGAATTTTCTCAAGCATAAGAGTATTAAAACTCTGCGGGTTGCTATTAAGATCAACTACAGCCTTATCCCAGGCGGCCATGAATTTCTTCACCGTATCCGCCTTTGCGGCCAGAGATGCGCTGCTGAAACTAACAACACTAGCACTTAAATCAGCTGTCTGCAGATCATTCACTACCTCGACTGCACCAGCCTGAATCGCTGCAAAACCAAGTGGGTCTGGCAAGGTTGCAGCTTCTATCTGACCAGCAAGAAGCAATTGCAACCGCTCAGGCAACACAGGAACAGACCGAAAGCTGATATCCGATCCCTGTACACCACCCGATTGTAACAATCGCTCTGTAATATATTCGATAACGGTATTTTTTGAGATTGCAACCGGTACACCAGCGAGATCAGACACGGATGTGATAGCGCTGCCCGGCGCGGCAAGTACTCGGAAAAGAGGTGCATTCTCAAGAGGAATCCGAGCATAGGAAACTATCTGCATCTTTACATTTTCTCTATTAAAAAGCGCAGCTCCACTGATTTCATTTATCATGCCGTCAATCCGACCCGCCTGCATAAGCTGGTCCCGTTCAACTGCACTACCGACCGAAAGTGCCTCTACAGTTATCCCGGCCTCAACAAAATAACCTTTCGCCTCTGCAACATAAACAGGCAGAACATCAGGAATCGGCAGCAAAGCCAGACGAAGATGCTCTGGTGTCTCCTTTTCTTCTGCTACAGCATTTCCGTCAAAGATGCAGGCCATACAAACAAGGGTGAGTATAGCAGCTGTAAAATAACAAAATCCCCGTCTCGTATTATTCATATCCATTACCTGTAGTATTGATGGTTTACACAATCAAACAATCTATTCATGTGAGCGTCAACTGCTCAGACATAGCATATTTTCAGCGACAGATACAGTAACAACTGCCCCGCCGTTGAATTCATACCTAATCATTGAAGAAGATTCTTTCCTTTTGCCTGTAACTCTTGCCCACATTATCCGTTACTACAATGTAGAGGAATGTTGCTTTTTAAATTTTTATATCAGCGTATAAACGTTGTTCACGAAACGTATCGCGCCACCTGTAAACCACTGTTAATTCCAGTTTTTTTTACAGTTAACCATACGTAATATATCACTTACCGGAGCGCTACTACTATGCTTTTGCTGGAAAATACTGACTATTTGAAATGGAAGAAATATCCCGAAAGTTCTGGAGAGGTACCGGGCTGTCCGAGGGGAAACGACAGCCCGGCGAGAAGCGGAATGATAGGGAGGCAAACCTACGTTTTACATCTGAGTTTTTATTCCCCTCTTTGCTCTATGAGAAAGGCAACACCCCTTGAAAGCATCGCCTTTATCTTGTTAACGCCGGACAAAAAAAAAAGTTACAGATATATTTGCGCTATTTTGATTTCAGGATAAACTCCATGTATGAGACAGGCGCGTTTGGCCGTAGCTACACACATTTGCCCATAGCCTGAGGGTCTGCCGTGGCAGAAAGGTTTGAGTTTGATGAAAAAATTCAAAGAATTCTATACCAGCCAAAAGGATCGACTCTTTGGCTACCTGCTACGCAGGACCGGTAATTATCAGCTCTCAGCTGATATCATGCAGGAATCTTTTGTTAAATATCTTGAATCGTACAATAAGAAAGAGATGAGTCCAGCACTTCTGTTCACAATCAGCCGGAACCTTCTGATTGATCAATTTCGACGGCAGCGACCGGAAACAGAATTTGATGACTCGCAGCATTACTTTGAAAACAGTCAGGAGCAGCAATACATGATCAGGGAGGAATCGCGACGGGTTCTCGCTGCAATCCAACAACTGGACCAGGATGAGGCAGATATACTTGCCCTGGCTGTCGGCAGCAACCTTTCGTACCTGGAGATCAGTAAAATTACCAACATCACTGAATCGAATGTGAAGATTAAAATACATCGATCACGAATCAAGCTCAGACAGATACTGGAGCGAGGTGAAAAATGAAAGAATATCTCATAAGTCTCTTTATAGACAATGAACTCAACCTTTCTGAAAAACATGAATTCATTGACACAGTAGCAAAAGATTCCGATTTTCATGAGGAAACCCGCATCTTACTGGAACAGGAAGCCCTCCTGCGAAGAAGCATGGTACACGTCACACCACCTATTACAGCCATGCCGCTCAGAAAACATCTGTTCATGCTGCTACCTGCGTGGCAACCAGCCCTGGCAGGTTTTGCAATTGCTCTCCTGCTGCTTATGCCGATAGTTCAGTTCAGCACAACACCGGAACCCACTGTGGCAATAAACCAAGCCCCCCATCGATTTGTCATTTATCTGCCTGAAGTTCAGGAGGCCTCAGTCATAGGAACATTCACCGACTGGTCTCCAATACCAATGGAACCAATGGGCAGTTCAGGATACTGGACTCTGGATCTGGACCTTCAACCCGGTGAGCACAGATACAGTTTCCTGGTCGAGGAAGGCACCCGCATTGCAGACCCAACGATACAGGACCGAGAGAACGATGATTTTGGTGGAGAAAACTCCATAATTCACATAGGCACTCATATATGAAATATCTCTCATACCTCCTGTACCTTTTCCTGTTGGTCAGCTGTGGTTGTTCCCGGTATTCCATATCGCCACAGGAACAACATTCTGTTGAACTCACAATCATGCGACCATTTGCCAGTAAAGTTACTGTATATACTTCTGAAAATCATTTTGCGCCACAGCCACTCAACCGTAAAAACCTTCTCTACTGGACAACCACCATAGTTTTTGAGAAGCAGTTTTCCTATTTCTACACTGTAGACAATACAGTTGTTCTCCCGGACTGTGACTTCCGAGAACGTGATGATTTTGGCAATTTTAATTGTATCTACCCAACAAACCTGTAACCTTTTTCACCGGTTTACGTTATTCCAGTAACGACTCCCTTTAACCGGTAGAGGACAACATGAAGCTTTTATCCGCATGTGTAGTAGGAACATTCCTGATATTTGTGTCAGACTTCGCCGAGGCAGCACCCGCAATTCCAGAAACATGGTCAGCAGAATTGCGGGCAAACAGTAACGCCATACTCAATGAAGCCGCTCAGCCTGAAGAGTTTATGGCGATGACCACAACCATGCTTGCAGCAGGGTTTGATAACGATACAATCATTCAGGCTCAGAATATCATCCGTCAAACGCTAGAACAGGATATCCCTCCGACTCCGATCTATGATAAAGCTCAGGAAGGTTTAGCGAAGAAAGTAACCGCTCCCCGGATTCTGGCAGCAATGCATCAGGTTCGGGCACGCCATGAGTTGGCACATCGGATTGCCGCGACTCTCACCGATGACCCTGTTACCCAGGTTGATCTCAGCGAGACCCTGACCGCCGCACAAGCGGCAGGCATTGACAGACAGAATCTGGAAAAAATAACTGAAGCCCTTAAAGTCAGGGCTGAAAATACATATAATCATCGCCAGAGGAACAGACTGCTGCAGGACTCACTCTCAACCTCCCGCGACCTGGCCCGGCGTGATATTGAGCCTGCGCTTGTCGGTGACATCATCTCAGGGCTTCTCGCCAAAGGAGCCAATGGTGACGAGATAAGAAACATGGCCAGGGTACTGAATAATCAGAAAAGCCAGCTATCCATGAATGAAAGAGCTCAGATATGGCTGCAGATAATTTACGCCGAAACATCTTCTACAGCTATCGTCGAAGCTCTCCAGCAACAAAATACATTTAGTTATGAAAACAGGATGTCTTTCAATCCACAAAGTACTCACGTCGACAATAATAACAAAAACGGCAGTGGTAACGACAGCGGTAAAGGGGCTTCAGGTTCGAGCGGCAATAGCTCCGGCTCTGATTCAGGATCAGGTTCAGGTTCAGGTTCTGGTTCGGGTTCTGGCAAAAACGGCAGTGGTAACAGTGGAACCGGAGGGAACAACGACGCCAGCAATAGTGATGGAGGGGGAAACAACAATAGCAGTGGAGGACGCGGGGAGAGGGGAAGCAATAATGCCGGAGGTACCGGCTCGGGCCAATCGAGCACAAGCCGGGAAAAATAACGACAACCAGGTACTCACCTCTCCCAGATCAGGATTACCCTCTTGGCAATCATCCAGCGCGAAGTAATTCACATCGGAAATCTGTAAGCAAACCAGCAGCTTCACCAATATCCTCTGAAGATATCTCAATTTGATACCGGTACCCTTTCATACCGTTGTCATATCGCTTGTCGTAATATTCGGTTAACAGAATATGCACCAGTTCAGAATAGTCTCCTTGAGCCAACAGTCTGCAGAGTTTATCGACTGTAACATTGCCAACTTTAGAGCGCAGACTTTTTAGTATAGTCAGAACCTTATCCGCCGTTGCATCATCATTCACAGGATAATCTTCAACAATACGTGCAACCCTTTTCTCCATTGATGCAGTAATCAGCACAAGACAACCATCTTTCATTGCTCTGACAAGCCCTGTCGGCAGATAGACACCTCCGAGCTTACGGCTTTCTCCTTCAATAAAATATGGCTCCTGACCAAGGCTGCATATTACCTGATGAAGATAACTATCGAAATTTTTCTGCGTCCGCGGTTGTCTGTTCATCCCGCCAAACAAGGAACTCTGATGCTGAGCGAGATCCTCAAGATCAATCATATTACTCAATCGCTGGAGTATTCGTGTCTTACCGGTTCCGGTATGTCCGTGCAATACGATACATTTCGGGCTGAACTGTTCAAAAACATGCAACAGAAGTTGACGATAGCTCTTATACCCACCTTCCAGCTGCAAGGCATTGAAACCGTGTTGCAGCAGCAAATTAACGACCGAGCGGGAACGCATACCGCCTCGTGCACAAAAAAGCGCTATCTTCTCAGTTCGATATGCAGCGAATCCCTCAAGCAAACCTGATAGACGTGACTCAACCAGATCAAAACCGGTTTCAATGGCCTTCCCCTGCCCCCCCTGTCTGTAAATAGTACCAACCAGACTACGTTCATCATTATCGAAAACAGGCAAATTGATGGCTCCCGGCAAGGACCCATCACGAAATTCCTTTGGAGAACGAACATCTATGATACGGTAGTTTCCGGTTAAAGCCTGTTCAAACGAGAGCGTGGCAGGAGGCTGGCTCAAAATTGCCGACCGCGACAACGCGGATTGTTCTTTCATGATTTCTGTTACAAACACTTTCTCTGTATGCTGTCGGCACAGACTGCTACCAGCTTTGCTGTAATTCCGGCACAATAAAAAAGAGATGCTCCCTCTAAATTGTTGAGATTTTAGCGCCGTGGAATATACCAAAATCCTTGCGGAGACCTGCAGCTAATTCCCGCATATGTTTTTTGCACTTCGGGCGCCTCAATCTCTTGAGTATACTGCCGACAAAAAACACCGTTATCATTCCGATATGTCTCCTGCGGTCGCAATGTTACTGCCACATTACCGGCAGCAGCCATCCACATATCCGCCTCGCCGCTTTCATTTGTCTCCAGAACTTCCTGGAACTGCTGCTGAATCTGAACAATATCCTGTGGGTTATCTGTAATTTCAGCAAGGTCCGGAAGTATAGCCACCAGTTCTTTCCGACTATCCTGTCTGTAGCCAAGATAATCCTTTTCCAGCAGAACCCAATGTTCTATTGAGGGTGCATAGTACCATGTTCTGTACTCCCGTGCCCGCGATTTAGGATAGGAAAAACTGTCCCGATAGCGCGCACAACGGATACGCCACGTATCAAACTCCCCGGCTGCCACTGTGACATGCTCCTGACCAGCCACATCACAACGCCAGAAAGAATCATATATCCGTTCAACTCCGTCACGGCCGATCCAGCGTCCGAACTCATCATAACGGGTCTTGCTTCCCGGTTTAAGTGGCCATAATGTCTCAGTAGACTTGCCAAAGAGATAGGATGTCTGTTTAAACGATCGTGACCCTACACGGTCCCGAGTCTGCCATTTTGCTCTTTTGTAGGTAAAATCCGGGCTGCCGATGGACGCATTGCCGGAATAATTCCGCCACTCCACCCGCTCCGGATTAGCACCAATCACCTGCTCCCACCTTCCGTCTGAATACACGTACGTATCCCCAGTCTCATACCTCGGCTTTACTGCCGGGCCAAGATGTACTTCATCAACATCAGCACGTTCCCTGCTGATTGAAGCTCTAGAGCCGCTGTCCGTTGATATGCCGGTTTGCTCATTATCCATTGCAACAGGCGTCAAGGCCTTCAGATAACCAAGTTTTTTCAATGCAGTAGAAAAATCACTGCATAAACCATCGACCGCAAGCCGTCGCTTGGCTGCTTCTGCAGACATTCCTGCAACATCTTCAGCCTCTGAATCATCATCATCGTCAGCATCATCGCTCACTTGATCTCTGTCACCGCCTTCGTCTCCTTCATCCTCGTCTGCGTCGCCAGACTGATCCGCGTCATCGGGTTCATCCGCTTCATCTGGTTCATCAGCTTCATCCGCTTCATCCGCTTCATCCGCTTCATCCGCTTCATCCGACTCGTCCGCTTCATCCGCTTCGTCCGACTCGTCCGACTCGTCTGCTTCATCACCGGGGTCATCAGCACTGCTATCTGACGAGTCTTCTGAACTTTCACCGGTAGATCCTTCTGTACCGCCTTCAGCTCCGGACCCGGCATCAGCAGCCATAGCCTTGCCATAATCTGATTGTGACATATCGGCTCCCAGGAATACAATCCGACCCGCGACACAAAACGCAATCACCGTTAATATCGCAAGCCTGACTGCACGTTGCATAAAGGATCTACAAACCATACATAAGGACCAGCTGTTCTTCATTGACGATACTCCTTTTTACTGAGGCTCTGACCAGAGCCTACTCTGTCCATGCATGCAGGCAGGCAAGGATGAAATGGTAGCTACTATAAAAGAAACAATTACCCGTGAGTGCACTGAATTGAAGGACGAAAGACTGCATAACTATCGAATGCTTTAAGACGAATAGTTATGAGTTACCCAACCTTCATTATAAAAAAACAGTTACTCTTCTTTACGTTGTACAACCAGTATAACGAAACTCTCTACTGAGGAGAAGAATTATGTGATGCTCTTTATTGTCAGGTCATAAAACTATTTTACGGAAGTAATATATACACATAGTTGTATCAATTTGGACCTGCATAACTACATCAGGTCACAAAATTATTGTATTCACGAAGAATCATAGATTACGGAAGCATTTAACGATTCCGGTCACCGCCCAGACCTGCCACGACCGGAAAATGATAAGCAGCGATGTGGTTTACCGTGATGCTTTACGGTACGATTCCCGTAGACGCTCTTTGAGATAATTAGTGAGATCCAGATCCCCTTGGTACATATCAAAACAATAACCGTCACTACCTGTAAGCCCACCCGGGACAACTTCTCCACGTTCATCAGGATCCGTAATCATATCTCCATAGAAACAAACAGACAACCAGCGCTCTTCAGGATCATCATCAATAACATCAATGATGGCGAAGAGGTCTCTTTCAGTCTGATTGATATGTTTGGGGCGCAGAGAATAACTTATTCCAGGTCTTGCGACAAAGGTGAGTGAAACATTATCCAGATCAGATATGTACAGAAGCAGGTCCTCAAAGCAGCCCCGCATCATTTCATTACCAGTCTGCCACTGTGCAATAAAAGTCTCTACTTCACTCATAACTGCTGCATTCTCATTCATCGATTATCTCCCGGTTTAATATTGGCAAATACTCATAATTGATCATTGGCCTAAAATAGTATAAATTGAGCAGTTGACAACTGTTTTTATCTCCTCCCCCAGCTTCGAGGCACCACATGCTCCTTGTTACAGCTCCGTCAAAAACGCAGGAAACCATCAAACGGGATTTTGCTACATATTCTCTCCCGCCCTTACTCGAAATGAGTAGTGAACTGGTAACCCGGTTACGCGAATTTTCTAGAGATGATCTCTGTTCGTTAATGAAAATGAGTAAGAAACTGGGTGAAAGCACCTTCACAAGAATTGAGGATTTTGAACTCCCGTTAACTCCGGAGAACTCCAGGCAGGCACTCTTTACTTTCCAGGGAGATGCATATTCCTTTCTCACTCCGGAACTCTACAGCGAACAGGAACTTCAACATGCCCAGCAATCAGTCTGCATACTCTCCGGATTATACGGAGTCCTGCGTCCACTTGATCTGATGCACCCGTACCGACTGGAAATGGGCACAAGGCTGACAATTAACAGACACAACAATCTCTATGAATTCTGGGGCAATACAATAACAGAATACCTTAATCAGGCGTCCAGCGCGCATACGGACAAAACACTCATCAATCTGGCCTCAAACGAGTACTCCAGAGCCATCAAGACCAAAATACTGAGCCCCCGCATGATTACTGTCTCCTTTAAAGAGCGAAAAGGAGATACATACAAAACTATCCCAATCCACTCCAAACGGGCGCGGGGAATGATGATTCATTATGTAATCAGCAATCAATTAACAACAGCCGAAGAATTGCAGCAATTCACAGATGGCGGATACTCTTTTGCAGCCCTCGATTCAAATGCTGATAACTGGATCTTCACCAGAGAGTAAAGCATTTCAAAATCAACATTGTGCTCTGTAAGCCTATAAACAACTATCCGATTACCCCTAATTTCCAAGTTGATCAGGGGAAGC
>JBFHGS010000121.1:0-14552 GCA_041582995.1 Desulfopila sp.
GGCACATTTTCGTTTTGCAGCCAAGCTGACCCGCACCATGACCCATGAACTGGAAGAAAACTGGCGCCAGCAGCTGAAGCTTTATCGTGAGGGGATTGCCCCGTTGCGAGATCGTTTGGTAGCAATACTTGTGCAGTTGCCACCCGATTTTGACCGGACCATCGGCAACCGCAGTTATCTGGCGGCATTACTGGGTGGTCTGCACGACCTTCCGGTAGCAGTGGAATTTCGACATGCCAGCTGGGCGGCAGACAGCGTGTTCAGAGAGCTGGAGCGACGCAAGGTTACGCTGGTGACAGTTGATGAGCCTGAGCTTCCCGGGCTTTTTCCGACACTTGATGTGGTTACGAATCCGGAACTGTTTTATGTGCGTTTTCATGGTCATAATATTCAGGGATGGCGGTCCGGTAATATGCAGAAGAAATTTGATTATGATTACAGTGTCGAGGAATTGCAACGGTGGAGTGATAAGTGGTTCAGAAAACTCACCTCGCAGGCTGATCAGGGTGTTGTCTATTTTAACAATCATGTTCGGGCCCAGGCTCCCAGAAACGCTCAGTGTCTGCAAAAGATTCTTACAGAGTAACTGTCATCAGTTACACGGATTAAAACTTTAAAAAATAAAAGGTTACGCAGTGCGTGAGGTGTTACCTTACAGGCCAGGTGTAATTGTATAGCATTCCGGACAAGTCATGAAAAATCCGGGTTAGATTCTTGAGCTGTTTCATGTCGTGAGTGTTTGCGGGATTGTAAGATATGTACAGGGAACGATCGATTCTGCATTTTAATGTTGCCGATTTTGCAGTCGCAGTTGAGCGGGTGGTGGACACCAGCTTGAAGAGCCGACCAGTAATCATAGCTCCTCTGGCGGCTGCAAGAGCTGTGGTTTACGATATGAGTGAAGAGGCGTACCAGTCAGGTGTACGTAAAGGAATGATTGTTCAGCAGGCAGCTCGACTCTGTCGTCAAGCGACACTGTTGCAACCGAGGCCTGATCTGTACCGGCGGGCAATGACCGGTTTTATAAAGCAAGTGCAGCAGTATTCTCCGCTGGTGGAACACGGTATGGTAGATGGACATCTCTTTGTGGATGTGACAGGTACCCACCGGCTGTTCGGACCTGCGCCTGATGTTGGCTTACGGGTGCGGCGTAGCGTGCGTGACGGGCTCGGTATAAATCCTATCTGGACTCTGGCCACGAATAAACTTGTGGCGAAAGTTTCTTCGCGGCTGGTGAAGCCTGTGGGGGAATATATTGT
Organism: Desulfopila sp.; assembly: GCA_041582995.1. GTDB lineage: Bacteria > Desulfobacterota > Desulfobulbia > Desulfobulbales > Desulfocapsaceae > Desulfopila. The sequence goes on from JBFHGS010000121.1 coordinate 1,260, forward strand.
TGCTCCGGGTGAGGAACAGGATTTCTTGGCTCCTCTGTCAATTTCTTTGCTGCCGGGGGTGAATAGAAAAGAACTGAATCGGTTGTATGAATTTCACATTTCGACAATCGGCCAGCTGGCAGGCCTAAGTCAGCACCAGCTGATGGTGCCTTTCGGCTGCCGCAGCAGCTACCTGCATGATGTTAGTCGCGGTAATGACAGTAGTCTGGTTATGTCTGGCCAGCAGGAGTCGGCACCGGTTGATTATGAACACTCTTTTGCTTCTGATACCAATGATCAGCGTGAAGTTGAAGCGGTAGTGACCAGTCTTGTCAGCAAGGCCGGAGTGGAATTACGTCATCGTCGACAGGCTGCACGGCGAGTGGGGATCTGGATACATTATTCTGATGGTGGCCATGTGGTGCGACAGGCATCATCAAAAGAAGGAACCGTGAGCGATTTTTCGCTGCGGCAACTGGCGATGATTGCTCTGCAGCGGGCATGGATGCGGCGCATACGGCTGCGCTCCGTGCGTCTGGTTTGTGATCGTCTGCATCGCCAATCTCCTCAGCTTTCACTTTTTCCGGAAACATGCGTGCAGGAGCAGCGACAAACTAAGCTGCTGAATGCCATGGATTCTATTCGCAGTCGTTTCGGCCATGGGCTGATCGGTATGGGTAATCAGCATTGTGATGAACCGGAGCAGGATGAGCCGGCAATTGTCTTTCATTGATTTCAGGACAGGTCGTATCGTAAATGTTTCCTCTCCGTGTTCGTTCCTCCTACTCCTTTTCGCGTGGCACCGCTTCGCCAGCTGCGCTCTGTCGGCTGGCCGCAGACTATGGATATTCCGGGCTTGCCCTTACCGACAGAGATAATCTCTATGGTTTGTGGCCTTTTTTAAGGGCCTGCAAACAATATAATCTCAAACCCGTTATCGGGGCGGAACTCACGGAAACGGGCAGCGACAGAGTGGTAAGCTGTCTCGTTAAAGATCGTACAGGCTACAGAAATCTCTGTGGGCTGTTAAGCAGAAGACATTGCGAGCGGATGAATTTTGACAGCGATCTTGTGGATTGCACAGCAGGGTTGCTGGTGCTGGCACAGGATATACGTCTACTCGAAAAACTCTATGGAGGCGGAGTGCACGTCGTGGCTGATCTGGGGCCACGGCCAACAGCAAATGCACGAACCTTGCGGGAGTGGGCAAGAGCGCGAAGCGTGCCGGCTGTGGCAACTGTCGACAGTTATCTTGGTACAGAAACTGAGCGCGATCTGTATCATCTGTTACGGGCAATTTCCTGTAATACCAGCGTCAGCCGGGTAAAGTGTACTGAGAATATATCAGATGTCCATGCTTTTGCAGCTGCTGATGCGTATGAAAAGTGGTTTGCTGTATGGCCCGAGGTGATTGCGGCTACTGATCTGTTGGCGGCGAAGTGCACTTTTACAGGTCCTGAGTTTGGCACTGTCATGCCCCCCTGGCGAGATGCGCATAGTACTGACTCAAGGGGGGCTGGCAAAGTTTTGCGGGAGAAAGCGTATGCGGGAGCGTGCCTTCGCTACGGAGAAGATCTTGGCGAACCAGTGATTGAGCGGCTTGAGCACGAACTGCGGGTTATCGAAGAGATGGGGTTTTCCTCGTATTTTTTAGTGGTCCGGGACATTGTGCATCGAAAAGGTGCTGATGGTCAACGGACAAAACGCAGAATTTGCGGCCGTGGTTCCGGTGCTGCATCGCTTGTGGCCTACTGTCTCCAGATCACCAATGTCTGTCCTATTAAACATAACCTCTATTTTGAGCGGTTCTTAAATCCCGGCAGAACAGATCCTCCTGATATCGATATCGATTTTTCCTGGGATGAACGTGATGAGGTTCTGGAAGATGTCCTGCGCGATTTTGCCGGTCATTCAGCCATGGTCTGCAACCATATTTTCTTTCAGCCCCGTATGGCCATTCGTGAGACGGCAAAAGCTTTCGGTATGCCGACTTATGAAATTTCACGTCTCACCAAACGTCTCCCCTGGCTCTATAGTGATGATGAAGCAACATTGCAGCAACGTCTTGAAAATTTACCATCTTTAAAGGATCAGGATCTATCAGCTCCCTGGCCGGAAATTCTCTCGCTTGCGGCACGACTGATCGGTATTCCGCGTTATCTTTCTGTGCATCCGGGCGGGGTAGTTATAACACCGCAGCCGATCAGGGATTACGTGCCCGTTGAGTATGCCGCTAAAGGTGTGCCGATTATCCAATGGGAGAAAGATGCAACTGAAGAAGCAGGGTTGGTGAAGATTGATATCCTTGGCAACCGCAGTCTTGGAGTTATCCGTGATGCAGTGCAGGCAGTACGGAAAGCGGGTTATGATCTGGATGAGCTCAGCTGGAACCCTGAAGATGATGCATGTACCAGAAGCGGGGTGGCGCGCGGTACCACCATGGGCTGTTTTTATATCGAAAGTCCGGCGATGCGGCTATTGCAGCAGAAGGCTGGTAGTGGTGATTTTGAGCAGTTGGTGATCCAGTCGTCAATCATCCGTCCGGCTGCCAACGAGTTCGTGCGGGAATATGTCAGGCGTTTGCATGGCGGTACCTGGCAACCATTGCACCCGGCGGTTGGGGATGTGCTCGATGAGACGTTCGGCCTGATGGTATATCAGGAGGATGTTTCGCGGGTGGCGGTGGCCATGGCCGGTTTTAGTCATGCCAGAGCTGATGGCTTACGCAAAGTGATGTCCAAGAAGGATAAGGCTTTGAAGCTGAAAGATTATCGCGAACAGTTTTACAAGGGGTGTCGCGAGCGTAATATCGCTGATCAGCATATTGATCAGGTGTGGCGAATGATGATGAGTTTTGACGGGTATTCATTCTGTAAACCGCACTCAGCCTCATATGCCCGAGTCTCTTATCAGGCTGCGTACCTCAAACACCATTATCCCGCCGAATTCATGGCGGCAGTTATCTCTAATCAAGGTGGTTATTATTCGACTCTAGCCTATGTTTCGGAGGCGAAGCGGCTGGGACTTGAAATTTTGCATCCGGACATCAATATCAGTCAGGTGCGCTGGTCCGGTTCCGGCAAGGCTATCCGGGTTGGATTGATGGCAATTCACAGATTATCGAACCGAACGATTGAGAAAATTCTGGACCGAAGAAATGTAAAAGACTTTGCTGATCCTGTAGATTTCTGGAGCCGGGTGAGTCCTGACGATGACGAGGCACGGGCTCTTATTCATGCCGGAGCAATGGACAGTATTGATAGTAAAGCCAACAGAACGGCAATGCTCTGGCAATGGTCGAGTTTTCAGCGCAGCCGTGTGATATCTGCTGCTCAGTCACTGTTTCCTGTGCGCTTGCCGGACCCTCCACCGCTGACAGCACCAGACCTGTACAGCCTGTTATGTCGGGAATATGAAGTGCTTGGCTTTCTCTGTCGCTATCACCCCATGGTCCTTGTCGGCAAGCCACCAAAAGGGCTGGTAAAAATGGCAGATGTGAAAAATCAGGTGGGACGTCGGGTGCGCTGTGCCGGCTGGTTGCTGAGTGGTAAGCTGGTTTCAACGAAAACCGGCGAAGCAATGGAGTTTCTCACCTTCGAAGACGATACGGGAATTCAGGAGACAACATTTTTCCCGCAGACCTACAAGCGTTCTGCCCATCTGCTGCAGATGGGCAGAGCATATATCCTGACCGGTATCGTAGAGGAAGATTATGGTGCTGTTACCCTCACGGTGGAGCAGGTGAGCATCCTGAAAAGAGGCTGATTTTAGTGCCTTTGTTACTATCTTAATTTGCAGCAGGCTCTTTCGGCGGAGTACTTTCAGCAGGAGCTTGCTGTGTATCGGCCACAAGATCCTGTGCCGGCGGAAATATTTCAGGAGTAGGTGAAATATACTGGTATTGGGCAAAACCGTATTCTACAAGATGTTTGAGGTCAAACCACATGGTTTCACTACCCATTATAGCTACAACAATACTGGCATTACCACGGGTGAATTTACCGACATAGGTTTGGCGGGCAACATCGGTGTAACCGGTCTTGCCGCCTTCGGTACCTTCAATACGCCAGAGTGCCTTGTTGTGGTTATAGAGTTTGTTGCCCTCATCGGTTTCCATTGATCGTGTTTGCATCTTTTCAACGAAGGCGGGGTTGTGCATTGCATTGCGAAAGATAAGAGCCAGGTCGCGGGCAGTACTTGTCTGTCCCGGAGCGGTAAGTCCTGTAGCTGTTTTGCATACCGTATTGGTTGCCCCCCAATGTTCGGCCTGAAGGGTCATTATGTCGGCAAATTCGCTCTCAGTGCCTGCCAGCATTTCTGCCAGCGCTACACTGGCATCATTGGAAGAGGCAAGCAGTACTGCGGATATCAACTCATCGGAACGGTACTGTTTCTGAGGATCAAGATACATTTTGGAGCTGGGCCGGGATGCAGCCTCCTGGCTCACAGGAACAGATTCTTCGCCGGTAAGTGATTGCAGGGCGATTGTTCCGGTAAGGATCTTGATTGTGCTTGCAGGTTGACGTGGGTCATCAGGGTCTTTGGCAAATAAAATTCGTCCGTCAGAATCATCTATAACTATAGCACTGCGCGCTGAGACTCGCTTTTGTGCGGATTCCTGGGTCTCGATCTCCTCAAGAGTGGCAGGGAAGCGTTTTACTACCGAAATGTTACTTTCTGTTCCAAGAACAGCAGGCTCTTCAGCAGAAGCGCAGCGAGTTGAGAATACATCTCCAGCCAGAACGCAGATAACCAGCAAGGCGCAAAAGACTGTGGAAAAGGATCGAGTGTCTGTGAACAGACCAGAGAATAAAGCGTTCATGAGAATCTATAAGAAAAGGGAACCAGACGGGCTCTGGGGAATGTTTATGTAGCCTCTGTTGTATTCTGCGCCTGATGTGTTGTCAAGTGACTTTTCCTTGTATGTACGCGGCTTGAGGCAATCTCGAAAACGGTTCAATATTGACCTGAAAGCTGTCATTGTGTAATATCTGTGCCAAATATAACCACAGGCTGCAGCAGTATATTCACGTAATCGAACTGTTTGCTGTGGGATCGAACAATTTTCCCTTGAGGTGAAATATGGTGGTTGAATCAGATGTCCGGATGACGTTGAACTATATCCTTGACTCAAGTCGTGCAAAGTATGGCGATAGTCCGGCCATAGGCATGGCACTGGGAAAACCGCTTTCGTATAACGAATTTCACCACAACGTTCTGGCTCTTGCCTGCCGCTTGCAGAAACAGGGGGTGCAGAAGGGGGACAGAGTAGCAATTCTGGCCGAAAACTCCCATTGCTGGGGCACGGCGTATCTGGCTATAGTTCGTCTCGGCGCAATTGCTGTACCTATTCTACCGGATCTGCCAGAGAGTGATGTCCATCATATCTTGAATGAGATGAAGGTGAAAATCCTTTTTACGACCCAGCGCCAGATCGATAAAATATATGAATTGAAAAAAGAACTGTCCGGACCGATAGTGACTCTCGATGACTACCGTGCGCCAGGCGGGGTTGTTCCTGTGATAACCTTTTCCGACCTGCTCGCTGAAGCTAATGCTGACCTCGATAATCTTGAGGATACGCCGGAGTTGCCGGAAGTAGATGAGAACGATATTGCCTCTATCCTCTACACTTCTGGAACATCAGGCTATTCAAAGGCGGTTATGTTGAGCCATAAGAATTTGACTTCTAATGCCTATTCGTGTTCCCGGTTGATGGCGCTGCCTGTGGGAGGTGTGTTTCTCTCGATTCTGCCGATGTCGCATACGTATGAATTTACACTGGGTTTTTCTTTACCCTTGCTCTGTGGGTGTCGCATTGCCTATGCAGGAAAATCACCGACCCCGGCAATTCTGCAGAAACTCTGTCAGCATGAGAAGCCTTTTGCAATATTTGCTGTACCGCTGGTACTTGAGAAAATATACAAAAAGAGAGTATTACCACAGATTGAGCAGTCAAAGATGCTCAATCTGGCTTGTAAAACAAAATTTGGACGCAAACTCATTTACAGAAAGATTGGGGCTAAACTCATTGACTTTTTTGGAGGTAATCTCAAGCTGATGGGAATTGGTGGTGCGGCTCTGAATCCGGAAGTGGAGCATTTCCTTGCGGAGGCAGGGTTTCCGTATCTGATAGGTTATGGTTTGACCGAGTCTGCACCTCTACTGGCCGGTGGCCCCATGGGGGATGAAACCATTGCAATAGGTTCTACTGGAAAGCCTATTGCAGGTGTTGAAATAAAAATTGTTGATCCAGACCCGGTGACCGGTGTGGGTGAGATATATGCAACTGGCCCCAACGTAATGAACGGATACTATAATGATGAGGAAGGTACCCGCGCTGTGCTCTCTAATGACGGCTGGCTGGCAACCGGAGATCTCGGTCTGATTGATGAGCAGGGGAATCTGCATGTTCGCGGCAGATCGAAAAATGTCATTATTATGGCCAATGGTGAAAATATTTACCCTGAGGCTATTGAGCACAAGTTAAATACCTTTAACTGGGTAGTGGAAAGTCTTGTCCTGGAAAACAGCGGCCAGCTGGAAGCATGGGTCTATCCTGATTATGAGTTTATTGACGAAGCTACTGCAGGTAAGGGACGGGCGGAGAGAAGAGAGCATATTGAGAGGCTGCTTGAAAGTACACGAGATGAATTGAATAAGCATGTTTCAGGTTCATCCCGCATTTCCAGGGTTTTTGAACGTCGTGAGCCGTTTATTAAAACCGCTACTCATAAAATCAAACGGTATCTCTATGACGGTCATGCCATGCTTGGTTAAACCTGGCTTCTCATGATCATCAACATTCCCATATGTCCCCCCCTCTCTATTTTGGTAGAGGTGCAATCTTATTAGTGCCTTACAGGACCTTTTATCTGTACCATATTTTGTATCAATTCGCGTTCAATGGTACAGGTATAAAGGAGGCACGCGTGTTGATCGTGATTTAATATTTTCTGGTGAAAACCAGTTCTGCACCATATTAGCTTCTGTTTGAATGGTATAATCTTATGAATATCTTTACAGGAGATGTTTAAAGCCTGATCTGACAACTCTAAGGTGAAGATTATCTTTGGTTATCTCAAGCATGATAAACTCCAGGCAAATCAGGAGAGCCTGTTATAATGTGAAAATCGCCTTACAATCCTGCCTTATCAACATTCTGTAATCATAATTAGCTTTCCTTAAACCACATTAGGACTTTCCAAATTATCCACCAGGCTAGATTTTGGTAGATTGCTGGCTAGGTTGGTTACTTGCCAACTGGGCTGCAGCGGCTGCTGCCCCATCAGAATTTTTATTGGATGGTGTTGCCCTGTCTTCTTTAGGCATTTCCACCATTACTTTCCGGCTGGCAAATTGAAGACCATTTTCATGAAACGCTTCCTGGAGACGTCTGTAAACTTCTCTACGTAAGACAAACTGTTCCCCCGGTATGGATTTGAACTTGATACGCATGATCAAGGCTGAATCATCAAGCTCGCGTACCCCCTGTGACTTCATTTTGCCAAGGAGCTTTGGCCCCAGTTCTTCATCAGCCAGGATATCATTGTAAATTCCTTTGACTATCTTCCTGATCTTGTCGATATCTGTATCAAACGGTACACGAAAATCAAGTTTAGTAATGATATAGTCGCGGCTGTAATTGGTCACAGCGGGGATATCCCCAAAAGGGATTGTATGCACCATCCCTCGTGGATGTCTGATTCTTAGAGAGCGGAGTGAAATGTGCTCAACGGTTCCCTGGCTACTCCCGGTATCGACAAAATCGCCCACCCGGAATGCGTCATCCATGAGAAAGAAAATTCCCGAGATAATATCTCTCACTAAGGTTTGTGCTCCAAATCCTATAGCAAGCCCCAAAACACCTGCACCGGCTATTAAGGGACCGATATTGATGCCCATTGATGCAAGGACTGTTATAAAGGAGATAATAACGAGAACGCTCAACAGGAATTTCTGCATCAGCAGGAACAATGTGCCCTTACGGGAACCACCTGCTCCACCCTCTTCGGTTTCTTCACCTTGATCTGGCAGTTCTTGCTTTAGTATTCGTTCAATTGCACGGTTTGCTACGCCCCAGATGATTACGCATATCAGAATAGCAATGATGCTGTTCATCACTGCACTTGTTACAATTTTCCCGATGACAAGCTCAACCCCCCACATGCTGAGTAGATTGAAAAAGAGTAATGCTGCAAGCACAACCCTGATGACAAGTCGGAGTCCAAATGCAAACCCTTGAGAGGAGAATTTTGATTTATTGATAGGGGTAACTTCAGACGCCACAAGATCCCCGCTCACCTCATCTGTTAATTCATGAATTTCGGTATCTCGTATTTCTCTTTTTGAAATATATAGCCACCAGTCCACCAGAGACTGTAATAACCAATCAGTGATGAAGAACAAGGGAATGGCCAGAATAGTCACACCGGCAGGAACAATAGTTTTAGGACCAACCAGCAGTAAACCGAAAAAGCAGGCTAGCCAAGTAGTAATGATATAAAAGATAGCCAGTTGATGCCACCTTTGGGCAATTTCCCGCATAGCCCGAGACTGCGGCAATGTCTTGAGAAGCATAGTGCAAACGTCAGCTTTTTTTTCAAAGCAGATGATTATCAAAACAGAGCAGACGAGAATGCTGGTTATCAAAAAGGAGAGAAACGATACAGACTGCAAGGTAGAGAACAACCCAGCAATGCCGCTCGCCAGCCATCCAAAGGCACCTATACCAGCAATAACAACAACACGATGATGGATATATCGTGCAGAGTCAGTGGTTATCGGAATGATTCGCAACTCTTCTTTTACAGGTGCGATAAGTGTCCGGGAAATAATGAGAGTTGTCTTAACAATGAGTATCGCAGTCAGGCATGATGAGAGGATCTGTGCACCCGGTCGATAATTTTTATCCAAAAATAATAGAATGGCAAAGACAGATACCATAAAGATAAATAAACCACATACATCGAAAACTGTATGGGTAACCGAAGCTGTGACCTTCTTATACCATCTTATACCTGTTGCTTTGGCTGATTCCGGAATAAACTTCTTTATAAACCGTTTGAATAACAGTTCGATAATAAAGGCAGCCAGAAAGACCCCTGCCAGTAAAGCAAACAGCCCGAGAGGATGATATTTCCATTCGTTTTGCCAATGAATGTCAGCTGAATATGTATTTTGTCTACTCGGTGCAAGCGGCGTTCCATAAGTAAGAAGATTAGAGAAGCGATGTCTGAGATGGTCTATCTTCTGGTACAGACTGTCGACTATTTTAAACTGGTTATCGCCCGCTTTGAGTATCCCAGCCTGATTACTCTGCCCCGACGTATTCTCTTTACTGGCAGATTGGCGATCCTGTTCATCGTTATCCTGCTGCGTCATCGTTGCTGGAGATTGTTCTACTGTTGTTGCAAATACAAATTGATTTGAGCAGAGAAACAGAGCGAAGAACAGAGAGAGGAAAACGAAATACATAAACCACTTGGTCTCTCGCATTATTACTCTTTTATGTCTCTGAAATTCTATGAAAATAGTCATTATTCAACCCGTTTCACTATTATGAAGGTGATTCTCATGTTAATCCTGAGCAAATGAAATAGAAGCTTTGTATTCTGTTTCCTCAGACCACGTCTCGTATTTCCAACCAAGTTTTTCGGTCAGTAATGTTATCAGTTGCAGGCCAAAGCCAAATCCAAGATTGTTCGGTTCTTCGTTTCCCGCCTGCGAGTTAGAAACGGTTATTACGCTTCCTTTTTGATGTATGCTGATACTTCCTTCCTGAGTATGTTGAAATGCGTTACGTATCAGGTTTCTCAGCACAATCTGTGTCGGGATCTCAGAAAGGTTGGCGGCACAGGATTGAGTTTCGATATGTAGCTCAATATCTTTTCCATCGAGCAAATAGTTAATCTCTTCTACTATCTGTCTGATAAGCTGGCCCAGTTCGATATCTCCTGCAGGCAGGATGTCGATGTCATCACGGTACAACCAGAGCAATGTTTCTGTCAGATATTGCATGTTCAGGCTTGCCCTGTCAATTCTCCCAAAGAGTTGCTCATGTTCCTCAGATCTGCGGGGCTCGGTCAGCTTCTCTATTTTGGGGATCAACTCAATATTGTTGCGGATAACAGCAATGGGTGTTCGTAATTCATGGCTGGCATAGCGAAGGAATCTGTGTTCATGCTCCAGATTTTTTTGTACAGATGAGAGGCTGTTGCGCACCAGTTTTGCAATCCTGTTGAGTTCAGGATAGGAAAAATCCGGGGCGGGCTCCTTAAGGTTGTCTGGGCCCAGACCACGGGTCCATCTCTCAAGAGCAGTTATCGGTTTTGCTATACGCCGAAACACAAGCAGGATGGCGCATCCCAGAAATGTAGCAATAGCACCACTGATAAGATAGAGAAGGGCTCTGCTCTCATGGACATAGCCACTAAAAAGAGAATCTCTGGCCGGCCCATCGGTTTTGCGACCGATGAAGAGCTTTTGGTTATTTTCCTCATAGAGAAAAATAAAATAGAGATTCATCCGTTGCCCCTGTATGTCTCCCTGCTCTGCACTCACCTTTTCACGGTGAACCATGTATCTTCGGTTCTGTGATGGCGGAATTGGAAAAGCATTGCGTAGCTCTTCCGGTAAATCTTTCCATTCAGTTGCCACATGGTAGTTGAAGTAGCTGGCGGTTTTCGTCCGTTGGTCCGGTTGAGTCATATGAAGATAACCACGGGCAGCTTCCTCCATATGTGCGGCTGTAATAGAATCGACCCCTTTACGAAAAAACTGAATACTGAGCAGCGAATAGCCTGCAACCAGCACCATGACCACCAGCAGAAAGACAAGGGATATAAAAAGTTTGAGACTTATTTGCGATCTCATGATTCCTCTGACTCCTTTATGGCAAAGCCATGTCGGCCCACCGTATGCAAAAGCGGCCCATGAAACGGGGAATCTATCACTTTCCTGAGATTCGAGATATGAACCTTCAGGCTGTTACTGTCAGGGATATCATCACCCCATACAGCAGTTTCCAGCTCATGCCTTGGGACAACATCTGGTGCTACGCGTAGTAACGCTTCAAGCAGTTGCCAGCCTATAGGGGTAATTTTAAGCGGGATCTCATTTCTGGTAACGGTTTTTGTACGCAGATCCATGACCAGACCTGCGTAGCTGAGTTTTTTTATCTCGCCGCTCCTACGACGGGCAAGTGTCTGGATACGAGCGACCAACTCTTCAAGAGCAAAGGGTTTTACCAGATAATCGTCTGTACCGGCGTTGAAGCCGTCAAGCTTGTCACCCAGCTCGCCTCGAGCGGTCAGCATAAGGATAGGAGTGTCATCACCATTCTCCCGCAGCTTCTGGCAGAGGTGTAATCCATCCATACCGGGCAGGTTGAGATCTAAGAGCAGGACCTGATAGTGCTCTTCACAGGCGAGTTTGTAACCAGCTCGCCCGTTGGTTGCATAGTGGCAGTTAATCCCTTCAAATTCGAGATACCTCGTCACGGTATCTGCCAGGTCTTTATCATCTTCAACAAGGAGTACAGTCAACATATTTCAATTTTAGTTCAGGGGGTTATTTCGAGCAGGTCTCGTCCGAATATCAGTTCTCCATCATAAAAAAGCTTATACCTATCTCGGGTCGCCTGTTCATTTACCTTTTCTGGGGGGTAATGGGTAAGCACAAGTTTTTTCACCCTTGCTTTAGACGCCATAATGGCAACATCCTCAAGACTTGCATGATTTCTACCTGCTTCCTCTACAGGTATATAGCTTTCAGGATCAGTTGGTCCTTGTGGGCCGGACCTTTTCTTACTGGGTATTATTCTCTCTCCGAGACCGATATAGCCGTCATTTATCACCCTACCCGAGTCGATAACGAGTATATCTGCATTCTCAGCTAAGTTTATAAGACTCTCACTATAGGATGTATCGCCGGAGACTACTATGGATTTACCAGCAACATCAAACCTATACGCAAGATTGTATATGGAATGGATGGTAGGTGCGGTGGAAACAGTAACGCCATCAACGGTAAAAGAATTGTTTCCCGCAAGCTCTGTAATATGAACGTTTTCGTACATGCCTTCCATAGTTTTCGTCTTTCCTAATCGATACTCGATATCTTCTGGAAATACAGTCCGGAATACATTGTGGAGTGCCTTAACACCATTGGTTCCGTATATTTCGGTTTCTCTTCTTCCCATTGTCCAGCTTTCGATCATGAATTTACAGTAATCATCGGTATGATCTGTATGCATATGGGTAATGAAGATGTTATCGATAGCTCCCAATGGGATGCCGGACTCTACAATTCTAAAAGTGGTTCCTGCTCCCAGATCAACAAGAAAGTATTTCCCCTTATACTGGACTAAGGTACAGGGTCCTGATCTTCCTATTACCGAAGTTGGGCTTCCTGTCCCCACAGTCATCACGGAGAAATCACTTTTGTGGCTATAACTCTTGGGTGATAGCCGACTGGGGTTCAGCGGATAGGGCGGAGTTTCATTTTCTATTCGAGATGCTCTGTTGCTGATACTATTAGATGCCCAACTTGTCGCACCTGTTGCGGAAATGGCTGCTACGCCTGCTGTAGCACCCACAAATTTAAAGAAGTTTCGTCTCGATTTGCTCTGAACATTGTTAGATTTACTCATGGTCGGCCTCACTGGTTTGGGTGACGTTCATATTCGATAACAAAACCATATGATTTTCCCGGAGAACGCGTCACGCCGTAGGTACCGACATCATCCATATAGTCGCCCCATGTGGACACAGGGAGGTTCATTTCACCAAAGCCCATTACTCGCTGGCCCTGAGCAGAGTAACCTGAATCATTTGGCTGGGTATTTTTTCTCGGATCTTTGTCGATTACCCCATCATCGAGATTGACAGCCCAGTTGGTATATTGCCAGGACTCACCGCTCAGCCATTGCCATCCTCCGGCAGGCTCCGGAGATCCTTCAGGTTGGTATCCACCCAGGAAGGGGCCGATCGTTATCTCGTAATGGTTCATCCGTTCCGGGTTGCCGTCATACTTGGGAAATTTCCAGAAATATTTCTCTTCATCTACCAGGCTAAATACAAAGTCATTCTCTTCTTTGGATGTGAGTGCAGCGAGATAGCCTCCGGCGTCCTCTGCAAGATAAGCCGCCTGGAACCAGTTCAGATTACCGCTTGGCAAATACACCGCTTCGTAATAATGGGTTACACCATCCGGCCCTGTGAACTCCTTTATACCCATTCGCTCATACTTCACATCTGAAGGTAACTCCAGCCAGGTGAAGAAATCGTATTTCGTGTAGAGTTTGAATGGTAC
>JBFHGS010000122.1:0-14517 GCA_041582995.1 Desulfopila sp.
CTGCCTTCACGATTTTAAAACCTGTCTGCTCCATCAGTTTCGTCGTGGTCCACGAGTGCAACAACCCGGCTTTTAATCGTTTAAGATCTTCAACTGTACGAATGTCTTTATAGAGTGGCAAATCATCTTTATGCACCAGCAAGATGCGAAAATCCAGAATACCCCTGCGGATTGGAATCCGGATTGGTATAGTTTTTCTCTCCCACTCCTCATCAGTCAATGCTATATAAACATTGATTATTTCACCTCTCTGCAAGGCTTGTCGTGCTCTCAGAGTATTCAACGCAGGCGCATCAGTAGAAATTGCATACGGACCGTAGGCGGCGACTGTCTTTTCCATAGCCACCCGGAGTATCTCAAGTTTGTAGCCCATGCGAACATCATTAGCACTCTGCCCGGTTTCAAATCGTATTTCCTGCATCGCCGGAGAAGATATTGCCACAAATACAATGAGCCATATTAGCATCAATATTGTATTGACTTTCATAACGAAATGTTTCCCTGAGCAGGCTTGAAAATATCAATGGCTAACACATTTCCTGCTCGTCAGAGGGCTGAAATATCAGTGCCTATATCCTCAGTTTCCGGAGGACATAATCTCGAGCATTACTCTGATATCGCGCGTTTTTACACTTTCGTACGGAGACTATCTCAGGTTATCTAAACAAGGAAGGTACTGTCAAATATATAAACTATGGTATTCTGCAGCACATTGCATAAACACCCATAATAGCAACAGGTTTTCTTTAGAATCAACACTATGGCAAAAATGAAGCGTAGAGTTGAAGCTTTCGCAGCCCGGTATTCTCATCTGTATGTTCAAGCCCAATACATGCACTTTTACTAAACTGATTCAGACTCCATTATATCGATATGCAGGAACCCATTTCACCTAATAGACCGTTTATCATTATTGCCGCCCTTCTGGCCCTGTTTCTCGGGGCTCTTGACGCTCTGATTGTCAGTGCTGCAATGCCTTCTATAGTCACCGATCTCGGAGGACTGACCCTTTACAGCTGGGTCTATTCCGCCTATTTTCTTGCGCGGGCGGTATCTCTGCCGGTATTCGGCAAGTTGGCCGACCGCTACTCCACCAGAGACCTCTTTCTCTTCTCTATCACCGTTTTTCTGCTGGCTTCATTTGCAGCCGGCGCCGCACATTCCATGGCTGTTCTGATCGGTGCGAGGGTCTTTCAAGGCATAGGCGCAGGAGGAATATTTGCACTGGTCTACATCGTTCTTTCGGAGATCTCACATCCCGATGAACGTGGCAAAACCCTGTCGTTTGCCAGTTCGGTCTGGGGTATTTCTTCGATTATCGGACCAACCTTAGGTGGGGTTATCGTCACCTACGTCTCCTGGCGATGGATCTTTTTTCTGAATGTACCGCTGGCTCTTGCATCGCTTGCAACCATAGGTCGCTGCTTGCCGCGGCATTCCCGACCGCCGAAAAAGGTCCGTTTAGATATTGCAGGTATCACCTGCCTTTCCGGCTTTATCCTTTCTTTTCTGACGATATTCATTACAGGCGGTCGCAACTACGGCTGGTTGTCAGGTGAAATACTGGGTCTCAGTGCTTTGTCGGCCATTCTTGCCGTGTTTTTTATACGCATTGAGAAACGGGCGGCTGATCCGGTGCTCGACTTGCGTTTTTTCACCCGGCCAGTTTTTGCCCTCGGTAATGCTGCCGCATTCTGCGCCAGTTTTGCAATTTTTTCACTCTTTGCCTATGCGCCACTTTTTATCGAAGGAGCACTGGGTAAAACACCCATGCAAGTTGGAATAACCATGCTCTCTTTAAGCTTGGGCTGGTCGGCCGGTTCTCTGATGCTCGGTCGATTCGTTGACGGTAAAGGGAGAAGACATGCTGCCGTGATAGGTGGTGGTGTACTTGTACTCAGCAGTGTGGCGATGCTGTTTTTTTCGCCACAAACCTCACTGACAGTCTGCTTTCTTGTCTTCCTGCTGGCCGGGCTTGGAATGGGTTTTGTAACCCTTTCGACCCTTTTGCTGGTACAGGCAGATCTTTCCAAAGCTAATCTGGGAGTAGCTACTTCGTTTCACCAGTTTTCCAGAACTCTCGGTGGAACAATCGGCGTAGGTATCTGTGGTGGTTTGGTGACTAACGGCTTACTGCATAATCTGCAGGAATCTGCCGCAATGATTCCTGCCAAGGTTATGGACTTGCTGAATACGAGCATGGAAAATCTTTTCCGTGAAGAATTCAGACAATTGCTGAATGAGCAGAGCGAAGCTCTACTTTCACTGGCTGTATCGAATGCAATGTCGATCGTGTTCTGGATTATTTTCGGAGCTACTCTGTTCTGCCTTATTTGTGCCATGATTCTGCGTAAGAAAGTAGCTACGGCAAGCTAGGCGTTACATGATAAAGTGATAGAGATGTTCGGCTGACATTAGAATACTGAAAGTCATCAGTCTTACAAGATAGGATTTGAATGTGTTTTGCCAAACAACATATTGTTGTTCAGGACGATACACATGATACCGATTCCAGATCCATTTTGGTAAGAGAGCCGCCACTTTTTCTAGCTATAGACTATATATTAATCCGGCGGGCAAATAGATCTAAGCAGCGTATTGTATTGCTGGATGCTTGAAATATTTCTCAACCCATAAAGGTTTTTTCTGTAACATTCTCAAATGTCATAAAATATTTTTCTTAAGATCCTTTTGGTTCCTGGCTGGCGATGAACTTCTGATTCCTGTTTTTAAGTCACAGTTCAGATACTCATCGGGGTTCAGTTCCGGTGAGTACGAAGGCAGATAAAAAACCTCGATCTCATCCTCGTGACGCTCGAGCCATGCCTTTACCAGTTTTGCATGATGTACTCGCAGATTATCCAGTATCAGGAAGACCGTTCTCTTAGCATCTTTTATCAGCCTTCTCATGAACCTTATGAGAACACGAGCTGTCATGTTCGACTCATAAATCATGAATCGCAATAAGCCCTGATTATTGACTGCTGAAATCATATTTACAGAGAACCTCTTTGCATTGATCTCCACAACGGGTGTTTGACCTCGTGGAGCATAGCCTCGGCTATGCTGGCAATCATTCCTCACACCCGTTTCGTCGCCCCAGTAGATCTCAGCGTCATCTTTTTTTGCTAATTTTTTAATCTCAGGATAGGTATAATCAAGCCATTCCTGAACGGCTTTGGGGCTTTGTTCGTAAGTCTTTTTAATCGGCTTTTGTGGAGTAAAACCCCAACGTTTCATGTAGTCACCTATAGTCCGTATCGCAATTTTTATGCGCCACATTTGGTAGACAACTGATTTAATCGCCTTTCTATTCCAGAGAGCGAAAGGTAATTTTAGTTGCTGTGGGTTCTTGGTGATTAACAATTTTTTTAACTCAGCCTCTTGAGCCGAGTTAAGCATTCGCTGTTCTGCAGAACCGCGACCTCGCTTCTTCAGCTTAATCGCTTTATCGCCACCCTTTTTCCAGGCCCGAATCCATCTGCACACAACGTCGTAATGGACTTGTACAATTTCAGCGATCTCTTTGCGTAATTTCCCGCTTTTAAACAGCCGAATTGCCTGATCCCTGTTGTGTTGCTGAACTTCTTTTGGAAGATTTCTTGCGTCTGTATTTTTCATACAGAAACTATACCACAAAAAGACCTAAATGCCCACCTTGGTAATAACTTCCATCCTTACTGCTGCCTCGTTTATCCGTAATCATCAGATTTAGGCTCATCCGGCAAACGAGTACCTGGTATACGGGTCCGCACCAAGCGTTTCACGAAGTTATCTGGCCGTAGCCGGATAGTGAATCGCACTCCACATGTTCTTCATATTAAGTATCCACTTATCTTCCTACCACATCACTTTTTTACAGCTTTAGTAAGTGGCCTTTTGGTTATTGACCGTTTTTAAAAGGTTTTTGGATGGGGCAACAGGATCTGCAGGGAGTTTAATCCATTTCAAATTCCGCTGCCTTTTGCCCAACTGGGCAACGAAGCTCGCACTTTCTGCAGTACTTTACACAGTATTTCATGAGTTGTTCGCCCGTCGGTGCACTGATATGACTTTTTTCAAACTCTGTGATCATTTGCCGGGCTTCCTGCAGTCCCTTCTCATCTGACGATATTTCCCTTGCTGCATCGTCCATATCTTTTTCCATTTTTATATTGCAGGTAACCCGATCATAGTACCCGTCAAAGCCCGGTAATATGGCTTGCTTCAGATACTCAGCACTATAGATCTTGTTTTGGAAAGCTTGAACCGGACAAGCCTTACGGCAGGGCTCGTCGCAGTGTTCACAAGGATGAAATTCAGAGGAGGGGCTCGGCTCAGCTTCTCTATCGAGCAACATGGCCCTGAAGCGGATTCGGGGACCGTATTCCGGGGTAATGACCAGATTGTTACGGCCAATACATCCTAAACCGGCATGCACCGCCGCATCTTTCAGGAAAATTCCTCCTTTTTCAACAGCATATGGCAATTTGTAGGTTGTAACACCGAGTGTCTCTTCAATCCAGGCTGACAACTGTTTATTGATGTCGATAAGGATACGATTGCCGGACGTTCCCTTGCCATCCCACCAGTCAAGTTCGGGTCTCTCGATGTTATGTTCAACACCGATCACGACCACTGACACGGCATCTTCAGGCCAGGCAACTTCGAAAACATCACCATCTCTTATTTCGGCGGCGTGATCCTGCAGGTTGTTGCCAATCCTGCGGTAAAGTGTATGAGACGGAGACGTTTTTAAGGATGCTACACTTGCAATACCCGCCAGGGAGGCTCCAAGAGACCGAGCTTTGGCGATAATTTTCTCTGTTAATTCAAAACGTGAAATCATGATACTCCTAAACCTTTTCTGTTTTTGCTCAATCGACCTCAGAACACCCTGTGCGTATATACGAGCCCACATTATACGAGAGTCAGGCCAAAATCAGCTAAAAACTCTTCAACATACTAAACTCCCACAGAAAAGATGAATTATCCATTAGGGCCTGGTGTCATTGTTGCGTTAGGGTTCAACTGGGGTGAGATAAAGATTTTCTTCTACTGTAAGGAGCGAGTGATTGAGCATAACCATCTAATAACGGAAGAAGTGACGATATCAGGCGGGATTTAAAGGCCCGGGAAATATTACAACCCTGACCTTTATGATAAAAATGAAGATTAGTAGTTATAAACCTATCTGTTTGAAAGAATAGAAGTGCGGTCTTCATCAAGATCAGTCGTCGGTTCAGTTTACATAACAGCAAAACATACCTTGCAACCAGGAGAGATCATGAGTCGAGGACCGTTCTCACCTTTTGCAAAATCTCTAGAGAACTAAACGGTTTTTGAATAAACTGTATACCTTGTTCCAACACACCATGATGCGTAATGATATCATTTGTGTATCCAGACATATAGAGCACTTTTGCTAAATGGGTTTTCGTTGATATTCGGGTAAAAAGCTCTTTTCCGTTCATGTCTGGCATTACCACATCCGTTAAAAGCATGTCGAAACTAATGCCGGAAGAAACCTTCATGATTGCCGATTTTCCATCCCGAGCAGTGATAACCCGATACCCCTGTTCTTTAAGGATGTCATATACTGTGTTACGTACTGCCTCGTTGTCTTCCACCAGTAATATAGTCTCAGATCCATGAGTGTCGGATTTTTTCTCATGTCGGGTATTACCGCGGCCCTGGAGTTGCTCGGCAGCTGGCAGGTAAACCTTAAAGTTTGTTCCCATCCCCGGTTCACTGTATACCCAAACACTCCCTTTATGCTGTTTTACAATTCCGTAAACTGTAGCCAGCCCCAGGCCTGTCCCCTGATCTCCTTTGGTTGAGAAAAATGGGTCAAAGATTTTTGAGAGGTTTTCCTGATCAATGCCTTTACCGGTATCACTGATTCTCAGCATGACATAGGTGCCAGGGGTAACATCAGGATGAGTCGCTGTATAGATTACATCCAGTTCTGTCATTTTCGTTTCAATAAACAATTTACCGCCATCCGGCATGGCATCTGAGGCATTGACTATCAGGTTCATCAGCACTTGCTCAATCTGTCCGCGATCGGCCAAAACCGGCTTCAAGTCAGAAGATGTTGATATGCTGATTTCAATATTCTCCCGAATGGTGCGCCGAATGAGACTGTCAAAATCTTCAACAATCGTACTGAGATCTATTGGCTGATATTCCATAATTTGCTTACGGCTGAAGGCGAGGAGTTGTTTTACCAGATCTCTTGCTCCCGTTGCAGCTTTGCTTACCTGAGCGAGTTTCGCTTTTGCACTGTCAGAAATGCTCGTATCAATGGTAAGCAGGTCCGAATAACCGAGGATCGGAGTTAGCAGATTATTAAGATCATGAGCAACACCTCCGGCCAGCCTGCCCACGGCCTCGAGTTTCTGGACCTGTTTGAGTTGTACTTCGAGTTTATCCTGTTCTGTTCTTGCCTGTTCAATTTCGGTGATATCCTGAACGAAGCATACCCTGAACACTTTATTCTTATAGGGTAAAGTGCTGATGAAGACCTGCACGGGAAATGTATCACCGTTTTTTCTCTGATGAATTGTTTTAATGGTAGCCGATTTCATAGTAGCCAACTGAGACCTGAGTTCTTCTAACTGGTCTTCGCTGATTGCAGGGTCTATATCCATTACAGAGCAATTGCAAAGTTCCTCTTTTGAATACCCGAGGTTGCGGCAGGCATGCTCATTAACGTCGATGATTTGGCTGTCACCTTGAACAAGAAAAATGCCAATATCAGCCTGGTCAAATATGAACTGGGAAACTTTGAGTGACTCCTCCAATTGTATGCGCTCGCTTATATCCTGACAGACAGCGAGGACATGTACATTTCCGTCCAACCCTGTAGTCGATCGCATATACTCATCAACCCATATGAGGCTGCCATCTTTGCATATTCTTTTCAGTTGCCCGTGACATACCCGCCCGTGAGTGTGTAGACAAGCTTGAAACCTCTCCAATGCAATTGCTGCATCTTCCTTTTTTAATAGTTTGAAGAACGATTGCCCCTCTAATTCTTCTCTTGAATAACCAAGTTGATTTGCCCCGAAATCATTCACTGCGGAAATGACACCCTCAGTATCTAAAGTGAAGAACATGGAAGGGGTTTCATTATAAAGGTTTCGATAGCGTTCCTCGCTGGCTCGCAAAGCCAATTCAGTTTTCTTTGTGTCGGTAATATCGATCAGTGTACCGATAACACCGACTTTGCCTCTGTGATGAATGCGGCTCCCATGGACTTCAACATAGATGATAGAATCATTTTTACGCCAACCTCGAAACACGTAACGGACTGAGGCCGCTTCACCTTCAACACGACGACGGATATTTTCGAGAACCAGAGGGCGGTCTTCTGGAAAAATCAAGTCTGTCATTTTGAGATCGTTAATAACTTCTTCCACCTCGTAGCCAAACATGTGGGCAAATGCCGTATTAACATAGTCAAATTTCCCTTCCATAATAAGATAAATACCGGTGAGGGAAGATTCTGCAAGCAAGCGGAAACGTTGCTCACTTTCATGGAACTGCTCTTCAAGCCGGTTCCGTTTCTCGAACCTGCGCACCAAACCAAAGATGCTGCCCTTTGACAGACTCTGTAAGCGGAGTTCTACCTCCAGTAATGTTCCTTCTTTATGGCGTAAAGAATATTGTGCCGGCTGGTTATCATTATTGTCGATGTTTTCACAGTGCAGGGGGCTGTTTGTGTTCCTGTCAAGGACAATGTCCCTTGTTGAGAGGCTCAGCATTTCATCAATGGTGTAGCCCAGCATGTCACATAATTGCTGACTGACCTGAACAAGCACCCCCTGTTCGTTAGCAACGAATATGCCGTCGGAGGTGTGTTCGAAAACAACACTGCATAGCTCTTTCGATTGTGGAAAGGACACTTTACACCTCGATCAGCGACGTTGAATTGTGTTGAATTGGCAAAGCGAATTTGCTCCTTTTCCCATTATGTTATCACAAAACTGACAGTTTTTAGACTTTAAATACTCATGAATAGAAGGGCAAGACAGATATATCCAATTGAGATCTTATGAAAGAATGAAAGGGGCATAAAGGGGTCACCCATTAAAAGGCCCCGGTCAAGGAATAATATTCCCCATTAAGGAAAAAGTACATTTTCCTTCGTAAGGTACATAGTTGCCATACAACTCCTGCCTTACAGAATACCCGTTCTTTATTGCACCCGTTATTTCAACTTTTCGTGTCGGTAGTATCTTTACCGCACCAGTCACCCATCAGGATCAAGGCGAAGGGAGAGATTAGGATTGTGGAACGAAGAGATCCTTAAAAAAATCTCGTAGTGGAACTATTCTAATCTCGGGTCTATGCCCCTGTCCGCACCCGCAAACCCAGAAAATTATTGGTGCCATACTGTCTCCAAATGTTTGTACAAGTCTCATGGTTTTTAACCAGCCCTTTGGTGGTTCACAGCATAGGCAGTAAAGAAAATGATATTCAATCAGACGGAACGGTTACCAATCAAATCTAGTGGTTTAACCAACCCCTTCTCTAGCCCCCATTCCGGCTGAATTTCAGGTAAAGAGTTTATTGCTATCAAATTCAACATTGTCTCTCATAATGTAAAAGGCGGCCCGTGCGAGTTTGTGTGATAATGCAGCATAGGCAACCGTTGATTTTGTTTTTGCTGATTTTCTGTTGAAGAATGCCTTTGCCTTATCGTCGTACCTCCTGCAAAATTCAGCAGCTTCGGCAAAAGCCCAAGAGAGATATTTGTTGCCATTCTTGGTGTTACCTTTCCCTTTAAGTTTATTATTACTAAGCCAACTGGTTGGAACTTTCCGGCAATATGAAGAGTAATCACCGACTTTCTTAAAGTGCTCAATGGGACCTGTTTCCAGCATTATGGTTAAGGCTAAAAACTTGCCAACTCCAGGAATGGTGAGAAGCCCGCTGTATTGTTGAGGGTTGAGTTTCATTCTGTCTTGGCAGATATTTTCAATTTTGACAATTTGTTGACTGAGGTAGTCTATACTCTGTTTTGACACTTCACCGCTGAGTGCTAAATCTTCATTGTCTACGAGGAGAGCACATGGTTCGTGGTCGTCTGTTTCATCTTCTGACCACTAAGACTATGACCACAATTCCTGGCTATAATTCCTTGCAGACTATTGATGAGCGATGTCCTGAGTTTAATTAGATGTCCACGTTTTCGTAAGAGATCACGTACCGGCCGTATCTCTTTGGGATAAATGTATCCTTGTGGAAGAATGCCTAGTCGGTCCATATGCGCTAGCCAAAAGGCATCGTACTTGTCATCAAGGAACTTTAAGCCTGAATACCGAAGTCTGCGCTTATCTCTTGCATAGCAGCAGGGTTTGCCAGGTGAACTGTATATCCAGTGTCAATGAGACAATCCACAATCCAGTACCAATTGAAGGTTGACTCAATCATGATACTCACCATTTCCCGCCTGAATGGCTCTAGTTCAGCAAGGATGACATCTTCTTGGTTCGGTAACTTTTTGTGATAAACTCGCTTGTCCTCCTGGTCAATTATCCCAATGTGGCTGTTGTTTGAATGTAGGTCAATTCCTGTATATAATTGTCTCATGAGGCACCTCCATCTAGTGTTGAATTCCTCTTTAATTATACCACCACTGTTTGTAGTGGTATTGGGAGATCAACGGTGGTCTCCCGGATGTGCCTTTTATATGATTATCACGTCTTTGTTTGACTCTATCGACTCATTTCAATACCATTTACCATGGCTAGACCTTTGAGAATAGAATACCCGGATGTTTGGTATCATGTGATGAATCGGGGTAGACGTGGAGAAGATATCTTTTCAGACAAACAGGATTATGAAACATTCATAGCTCTGCTCCGTGAGTCTGTAGAGATGTTCGATCTCTGTATTTCTGGCTATTGCCTTATGTCCAACCATTACCACCTTCTTGTCCAGACACCTGCAGGTAATCTGTCCAGAGCCATGCGACATATAAACGGTGTATATACTCAGCGCTATAATCGACGCAGGAACATTGATGGTAAGTTGTTCCGCTGGCGCTATAAAAGTGTACTTGTTGAGGAAGACTAGTAATCCCGGCAGTTAGCACCAACAATCGTTGATAACAAACAAATGCGGAACCGGTTGAAACTATTTTTTCGAAACCCGAATAGAGTCAAGCGACAGACTCGCCTTCTTCTCTGTGCCTCTTTCTGTTTCATTAGATTTACTTCTCAATTCTTCAACTCACTATCACTGAACCCACATCGATAGTAATCATCGTCTTTCTTTTTTCTGTTCTGGCAACATACGTTTGACCAGACAAACGTTTCAAACCAGTACCCTTCCCTATCGAAGCAAACCACGTAGACCTCACCATCTCCACCTCACAACTCATTATCTGCTTTTCCTTTCACTTGCATTAACACAATCGATATTAACTATTTGTTTTAAGATGTATTATCCGTTAAATCTTTGTTTCATTTCACATTTACTGAACATTATGAGAGAGGTTCCATGAAAAGAAGTAAGGAGATTCTCGTTGTTTGCCATTGCCTGCTAAATAGCAACTCAAAAGTTTATCCTTTGGCGGAAGTTGAGGGTGTATATCGACACGCTATCAAAGCAAGCATCGATAGAGGTGTAGGAATATTACAACTTCCATGCCCCGAAACATGCTACCTCGGTATGAAACGGTGGGGTATGACAAAAGAGCAATACGACCACCCTGCGTATCGTTCTTTCTGCCAGTCAATACTTCAACCATCAATCTTGCAAATTAAGGCTTTTATAGATGCAGGTTACACCCTAACAGGGATTGCCGGTATGGATGGTAGTCCTAATTGTGGAATAGAGAAAACCTGTCTCGGTTTTAAAGGTGGAGAGGTTTGTAATGATCAGATAATTTCAGATCCCTGCAAGCATCTTCGGTCAGTACCAGGCATGGGTGTTTTTATGGAAGTCCTGAAACAATTACTAATTGAGGTCAACATCTCAATCCCTCTTCTCTCTTTGCACAACGAGCCTGAAATCTAAGCCTATCAACAAAAGGAACATTTAAATGAGAATTAAAAAAGCAGTTGCACTACTGACAGGTACAATAACAGCATTCACCTTCCTCATAACTTCTCCCTGCTTTGCTGATGAATCACTCACATCATTGAAGTCTGCCGGCGAGATGCGAGTTGGCTTCTGTGCGCAATTTCCCCCCTTTGAATCAAAGAATGAAACAACCGGCCAATTTGAAGGTTTCGATGTCGATCTTGGTAAAGCATTAGCGAACGAGCTCGGAGTAAAAGCGACATTCATCGACGCTGAATGGCAGGGACTTTTAGGAGGCTTGAAGAAAGGCGACTACGACATGCTGATTACCTGCATGTCGAAATCAGAAACCCGCGGACAAAACGTTAACTTCAGTGATGTTTACTACGAACTACCTGATGTAATAATCGTCCGTAAAGATGAACAATCAATCAAAAACCAAGAGGACCTCAAGGGGAAAGTTGTCGGTGTCCAGGTAGGATCAGGCAGCGAACAGCTGGCTGAAAAAATGAGTGCAACGTTTAAAGATATTAAACATTATAACTACAACCCTGAAGCATTCACTGACCTCAAATTCAAGCGAATTGATGCTGTTCTGGTTGCATACGCCTATGCCGTTCAGCAAATGAAAATTGACCCTTCCTATAAAATTGTCGGAGAGCCTTTAGCCCAGGCCGAGATTGTTATCGTTTTGCCACAAGGAGCCGACGCATTAACTGAAGAAATTAATACTAGCCTGAAAAGCATTAAAGAAAAGGGAATATACGAAAATATTCTCACAACCTGGCTCAAAGTTGAGTAGCATTTTTAACCCGCGAATGAAATAGCAATGGACTTTGAGTACGAGGTTATTATTAAGGCCCTCCCATCCCTCTGGGAGGGCTCATTGGTAACAATGAGAATTGCGGCGATTTCTTTTATCCTGTCAATCATCATCGGTTTTGGTGTTGGTATTCTGCGGTCGCAATCGAAACACCTCTACTATATCTTCAGCCCTTACGTTGAGATTTTCAGAGGGACACCTCTACTTATTCAGCTTTTCTTCATCTATTATGGCCTACCAACTCTCGGGTTGACCATGACCAGTTTTCAGGCAGCAATTCTTGGCCTTGGCCTCAATGGAGGAGCATATATTTCAGAAGTTGTTCGTGGTGCACTTCTTTCTGTTGATTCAGGACAAAAAGATGCTGCATGTGCAGCGGGTCTGAATTGGTATCAAACGTTACGCTATATAATCCTTCCACAAGCGCTTGCCGTCGCAATCCCACCGCTAATGAATATTTTCGCCAGTCTTCTAAAAGAGACATCGCTGGTTTCTGTTCTTGCAATTACGGAATTAACTCGTGTTGGCCAGCTTGTGTACACGCGAAGTTTTCGGGCATTCGAGATATATTTAGTTATCGGTTTCATCTATCTTGTAATGACACTTTCAGTAGTACGCCTTTCACTCTACCTTGAATCAAAGTTCAGAATTACAGGACGATATTGAGCAATATCACGATAGCCACTCATTCCTGCATATGAATTCAGAATTTCATCGTTTTACTCAAGACAAAATATCGACGAGATAAAGAACACCGTGAAACTCCGCAATCCCGGCAATTAACCCGACGATAGTTGAGATCAAACGGCTTGTGTGTGTGTGGATGTTATGGGGGGCGATAAAAGCGTCTTAGCGATTGCAAAACACAGCCAGATACATGAACCTCGCAATGTCACTCTTTATCTGGCCCGTAAACGTTCTGGATTACGCATTGAGGATATCTGCAAAGAGTGTAGACTCGATAAGTACAGTTCTGTCAGCAGCGCTATTGTCAGGACAGAGAGCAACTCTCTGGCAACAAACACATGTAGTACCGGGTTGAATCTATTATTTTGAAAATAGGTACGAGTTAAGTGCGAATTTGCCCCCTTCTTAAAGACATTGAAAGTAGTGCTTACCCCAACGCCTTTCCGCCACAACCTTAGGTTGCCGCAGCAAATGAATGGTTGAGTGAACCATGCACGGATTTAACTCCGTTATCATATCTGGATTATGCTCAGCAATGGATTCACGATGCAGCGACGTTGATCCATGGTTATTGCGAAATCGGCCCTGAACACATTACCGCATTATCTGAAAATCTGGTCTAAAACAATGATCTCATCCACAGGTTATTATCTATTTCCAGGGGCACTGATTGGGTTTACCTTTGGGTGGAAATAAGCGTTATCATTTTGGCTTAACTGAAAGGGCCTATTCTTTGAATTTCCTGGTCTCGGCAATATGAGGAATGAAGCCCCATAACAGTTTACGCTGTTATGGGGCTTTTTTCTTTTTCAGGCTCAAGCGTCTGTTATCAATCCTGATTCTCTACTCACTTAAGTCAAGGAGGTACGATGACAAGACGAGTTGTTTGAGAGTTTCAAGAGAGCGGCATTTCAACAACGTACTGGAATATAGCACCACTAATAATAGCTGTCGTAAGTATAATAACCACAAATGCGACAACGGCTTTTGGTTTTAAAACAGATGAGACCAATGCAATTTCAGGTAAGCTGGCGCCTGTGCCTCCCACAATCAAAGCCATTGCAGGGCCAAGGCCCATACCTTTAACAATCAATACGTTTAATAAAGGTATGGCCATCTCTATTCGGAGATAGAGTGGAACGCCTATAATGGCCGCAATGACAACCGACAGCATATTGTCGCCACTAACATATTTTTCCACTAACTCAGATGGCAAATATGCTGCAGACAAACCACTTATAAGAGCACCCAATAGCACGTATGGTATGATTTTCTTAAATAATGCAAATGCAAAGCGCAATGCATTTTGAGCTTTGCCTGGCTGTACTTCCGTCATCACTGGTGCATTTGTGGTAGCACAACACATATTCACATTTGCCTGTAAAAACTCGGGCTCTGCGATACATGAATTCTGTATTGGTTTTGCCGAAGAACACGAAACTCTTGGGGAAGTTGCGGAGCACGGAAAGGTTTCTGTGTCTTCTAACTTTTCACCACGTTGTATTTCATCGCGCCAAGGCGTTTTAGTAATAAACCAACCGCCAAGAACGGCAGCAATAAATGTTAATATTAAGTAGATGGCAGTGATTTTAAATCCAAACGTTGCATACACCATTGCGAGAACAATAAAATTACATAAAGGCGCTGAAATCAAAAAACTCAAAACTGTACCAAGTGAAACACCCATAGTTGCCATGCCCATCGAAACAGGTACAACCGAAGCACTGCAAAAAGGTGTTAGCATTCCAACAGAGGCACCAAGGAGAGGTCCCCATTTTTCATGTTTAGCCAGCCTCTTTTTCATCATATCCTGAGAAATATACTCGCGCATAAATCCCGTCAGAACAGAAACCACCGCTATAACAATAACGAGTGCCCCTCCCACATGAACAAATTCATTAAATGCAATTGTTAAACTCTCTATATCCACAACATATCCTCCTGATTTCTTGTTTTAAATACAATTTCATGCTACATTCCGAAAACAATCA
>JBFHGS010000123.1:0-14488 GCA_041582995.1 Desulfopila sp.
GCGAGTGTTGTATTCACCCGGTGTTCAATACGTGTAAGTATCGTTTCGCAGGAACCGTCACAGTTCACAGGTGGAGCCGTATAGATGCCGTGATCGGCAGGAACGCTATAACCCGTGAAGAGTTCAAGCTGCTCAGATGCCTCAAGTATGGCTGCAGGGCCTTTTGAGGTGCCGGTACCATAGGAGACAGAAAGCTCGAACGGCACAGGGATTACATGGAAGAGAGCATCTTCAGGTTTGCAGCATGGAACATCTTCACCGTGAAAATTCAGTTGTTGTGATTTTTTCATGCAACCCTGCTCCTGTAGTCATCGTATCCAAAACTGCGCACCAGAGTTGGAGTTTCGTTTTTGCCTGAACAAGAATAGATGGATGGCAGCTCGACCCCGTTGAAGGTGGTGTTCTTTACAAAAGAATAGAGAGCCATATCTGTCAGTACCAGACGCTGTCCTGACTTGAGCGGGGTTTCAAAGGAGTAATCGCCGACAATGTCACCGGCAAGACAGGAGATACCTCCGAGTCTGTAGGTGTGTGGCAGTTCTTTCGGTTTTCCACTGGAGATTATATGCGGCCGGTATGGCATGGCCAGCACGTCCGGCATATGGGTTTCTGCAGATGAGTCGAGAATGGCTATGTCAATTCCATTGTGCATGGTGTCGACAACACTGGTGACAAAGACACCTGCATTCAACACCACGGCTTCACCTGGCTCAAGATATACAGGGATATTGTTATGACGCTTGCGAAAGGCAATGATTGTTTCGCAGAGTAATTCCACATCGTAATCATCACGGGTAATATGGTGACCGCCCCCGAAATTGACCCATTGCATTTTGTCGATATACGATGAAAATCTTTCTTCAAACGATGCGAGAACGCGAGCGAGTACATCGGCATTCTGTTCACACAATGCATGAAAGTGGAGTCCTGAGATACCTGTGAGATCTATGCCATCAAGATCCTCAGGTCCCAGGCCGAATCGTGAGCCGGGCAGACACGGGTTATACAGATCAATCTCAACTTCGGCATGGCCCGGATTCACCCGCAGCCCCACTTCGATTGTACGTCCCGCCGCGAGGACTGCATCACGATGGGTGTGCCACTGGTTGATAGAATTAAAGAGGATGTGATCAGAATACCGGATAACCCGCTCCATTTGTCTGGCCGTATAGGCCGGGGCGTAGGTATGTACTTCCCGGCCAAACTCTTCCCGGCCAAGCTGAGCTTCAATGGGTCCGCTTGCGCAGACCCCGTGCAGGTATTTCCCTATCAGCGGAAACAGTGCCGGTAGAGCGAAAGCTTTTAAAGCCAGCAGAATCTTTGCTCCAGTGCGTTCCTGAACCTGAGCCAGCAATTCACAGTTTCGCTGCACGGCATCTTCGCTGATAAGATAGCAGGGGGTCACAACCTGGCTGATAATCGCAGGTGGAAAATCAGCCAGGGTTTGTGTTTCTCTTGTCTTCATGGAATAATAAATCGTTATTTTGGCAGTTCGCCGTCAAAATCCACCATTTGCCATGGCAGACCGTTTTTGTTCAATTCATCCATGAACACATCGGGATCAAGCTGCTCAACGTTAAAGACACCTTCACCTTTCCAGATGCCTTTCAGCATCATCATGGCGCCGATCATGGTCGGCACACCGGTGGTATAGGAGACAGCCTGTGCCTGTACCTCTTCGTAGGCCTCAGCGTGATCGCAGACGTTATAAATATATTTTTTCTCTTCCTTGCCGTCTTTTACACCTTTAAAGACACAACCGATTACGGTTTTACCGGTATAGTTGCTGCCGAGAGAACCGGGGTCGGGAAGCAGCGCTTTCAGGAAGCGGATAGGAACGATCTTGTGCCCTTCGAATTCAACTTCGTCGATGCGGGTGATGCCGACGTTATCAAGAACCTTCAAATGGGTAATGTACGGCTGGCCGAATGTCATCCAGAAGCGGATCTGTTTGAGCCCCTTGATATGTTTGACCAGAGATTCCATCTCTTCATGGTAGAGCAGATAACTCTCCCGCGGCCCGGCAACCGGGTAGTCGAAGGAGAAGTGTACACAGTCATCATTTAGAATAGCCGGGGTCTCAACCCATTCCCCATCTTTCCAGTGACGAACAGTCTGGGTAACTTCGCGGATATTGATTTCCGGGTTGAAGTTGGTGGCAAACGGATGACCATGATCACCGGCATTACAGTCGAGAATGTCGATGGTTTCGATGGAATCGTAATGATGCTTCTGAGCGTAGGCGCAGAAAATATTGGTGACACCCGGGTCAAAGCCGCAGCCAAGTACCGCCATCAAACCTTTTTCCCTGAACCTCTCCTGATATGCCCATTGCCAGCTGTACTCGAAGTGAGCGGTGTCTTCAGGCTCGTAATTGGCGGTATCAAGATAGTTGACGCCGCACTCAAGACAGGCATCCATAATGGTCAGGTCCTGATAGGGCAGGGCCACATTGATCACCAGTTCTGGTTGTATTTTATTCAGCAGCGCAACAAGTTCTGCCACGCTGTCGGCATCTACAGCGGCAGTCTGAATGGTGACATCGTAAAGTTTCTTTACTTCAGAGGCGATCGCATCGCATTTGGAAAGGGTACGGCTTGCGAGCCAGAGATCTGTGAAAACATCTTTATGTTGAGCACATTTTTTTGCCACAACGTTGCCGACACCGCCGGCACCGATAATAAGTACACGAGACATATTTTTCTCCTTACGAGAAACAGCAGTAAACTGTCTGATTATTCTTTTTCAAAATAAGTGTATCCCCGCAGTCCCTCTTCAAAGCTGGCGAGAATCGATTTACGTTCCACAGCAGAGATGAATCCTTTCTGGATAGCATTCTCGGCGATATGTTTGAGCCGGTTCTTAATTGCGCGAAGATCGTACTCTACATAGGAGAGAACGTCAGCTACAGAGTCACCTTCAAGTTCGCGGATGAATTTATAGCTCCCGTCATCATTCACATGGATAGATACCACATTGGTATCACCAAAGAGATTATGCAGATCACCGAGCGTCTCCTGGTAGGCACCGACCAGGAAAACACCAAGATAATACTCATCACCATTTTTCAGGGGATGAAGCATGATGCTGCTTTTATCCTGAGAAATGTCGGGGAATTTGTCGATCTTTCCATCGCAGTCACAAGTGATATCGGAGATGATTGCTGGTCTGCTCGGTGCCTCCTCCAGTCTGTGAATAGGCATTATCGGCAGAATCTGATCGATGGCCCAGACATCAGGCAGGGATTGGAACAAACTGAAGTTTCCATAATATACATCGTAGATCAGTCTGTTTATTTTCTGCACGTCTTTTGGGATATGATCAAGTTCTCTGGAAATTTCTGAAATCTTGATAAGTGTATGCTGCACGATATTCTCTGCCAGTGCTCGTTCCCGAATACTGATATGTCCGTGTTTGAACAGCTGGCGTGCCTGGGTGCGATAAAACAGCGCATCGTTGCAGCATTCCTGGATGTTTTTAACCGAGGCCATATTGTATGTGGCCATAAGGTTTTCGAGCAGATCGTTATCAACGACCGGTAGTTTTTCAGGAATTGGAGGAGGCTCAAATGAACTGATGTCCAGAATGTTGAAAATAAGTACAGAATAATATGCGACAATGGCCCGGCCTGACTCTGTAATAATGGTCGGGTGCGGAATGTCGTCTTTATCGAGCACGGTGATTATTGATTCAACGATATCTGAGCAGTACTCCTCCATTGAATAGTTTCGACTGGAGTGGGAGTTGGTATTTGAACCATCATAATCAACCGCAAGACCGCCGCCGAGATCAAGGTATCCCATCGGGGCACCCTCTTTTACCAGTTCCTCATAAAGGCGGCACGCTTCCATGGCACCGGCACGGATATCACTGATATTAGGAATCTGCGAGCCGATGTGGTAGTGGAGCAATTGCAGGCAATCCAGCATATCCTCGGCTTTAAGTCTGTCGATAGCATCTATGATATGGCTCATACTGAGTCCGAAGACGCTGGCGTCACCGCCGGATTCAGCCCACTGTCCTTCTGCCTGGGTGGAAAGCTTTATTCGAAAACCGAGGGCAGGGTTGATTTTCAGAGCTTTGGCCCGTTCGATGATAAGATCGACTTCACCGGGAACCTCGACGACAAAAAACACCTGATAGCCCATCTTGATGGCATGCAGACCGAGGTCGATAAATTCCTCATCCTTGTAGCCGTTGCAAATCAGGGCTGCGTTTCGGTTCTGCAGCATTGAGATGGCCGCAATCAATTCAGATTTACTGCCCGCCTCGAGGCCATGGTTATACTGTTTACCGAACTGACTGATCGCTTCAATCACCTGTTCCTGCTGATTCACCTTAATGGGGAATACGCCTTTATAGACACCGCGATAATCATTTTCACGTATGACTTTACGGAAAGTTTCGTGCAGCAGCTTGATCTGTGTCCCGAGAATGTTTTCAATACGCAGCAGCACCGGCATAGAGAAACCACGTGCTTCAACTTCTTTCGCCACTTCATGAAGGCTGAGACTGGGGCCTGTACCTGCCCCGGAAGGTGTTACAACAACATCACCAGACTCATTAATGGAGAAATATCCTGCTCCCCACTTATCGATACCGTAATGCTCTGTTGCCTGTTCGATGTTCCAATCATCTTTTCGGAAAAAATCCTGCGCCATGTATCTACCTCGGAGTTGCAGTAAAAAAGGTTTTCAGGTTGGTAATACTTTACCGGAGACCTTTGTAAATTCGAAAAACGGATTTAAATAATAAGCATTATAAAGTCAATACAAATTGAAAAGAAAAGTATCACAAAAATGATGAGATAGAAAAGAGGTTTAGCACAATAAACACTTTTTTAAACAGGAATTTAATGTTTGTCTTCAATTTCTGCCCGGCTATTTTTTTTATAATCATGATGGAAGCATGAACAACCCGGAAAGTTGCGGATTTTGAAATCATGTGCTAGATTGGCCCAACCAATCGGATTGGGGTACAATGAATTGTGGAATCAAGGGGGCATAGAGCTATTTGATTATCACTCATTCTCAGCGATGAAGTGGAAGAAGTGAGATGTGAAGTGTGAAATGTAAACCTGCCGAGTCGGTTTGGTTATGGTTCATGTTGCACGATATCAACTGGTAGTATGCTGATTCTTATCTTGTCAGTAGTTGCATCTCCATTGCAAAATCGCTTTATCATTATACGCTGGGATGTAGTGCTATCCTTAGAACTATGGTGAAACCGGTTATTGGCCGTGAGTTACATGTCGGTCCGTTTTCAAGGAGAGTGATATGGCTGTATCTGTGGAAAAGCGTATAAAGATAGGGAGTCTTGAGGTAGAAAAAGCTCTTTACGAGGTAATTGAAAAGCATGTAGCACCGGGTACGAACCTTCCCGCTTCTGAGTTCTGGGGTAAACTGGAAATGCTGGTTACAGCGCTGGCACCCAAAAACAGAACCCTGCTTGCAAAGCGTGACGACATTCAGGTGAAAATCGATAAGTGGCACACGGAACGAAGCGGCCAGCCTCACGATGCAGAGGCGTACAAAAAATTTCTCTATGAGATAGGTTATATCGTTGAGCAGGGTGACGACTTCACTATCAGTACCGATGGTGTTGACCCGGAGATTGCAAGCATCGCCGGTCCCCAGTTAGTGGTTCCTGTAACCAATGCCCGATACGCAATAAACGCTGTGAATGGGCGATGGGGAAGTCTGTATGATGCCCTGTATGGAACCGATGTGCTGTCGGAGGCGGATGGTGCCGGGAAAGGGACACAATATAATCCGGTACGAGGTTCCAGAGTTATTGCCTATGGTGCACAGTTTCTCGATTCAGCGGTTCCGCTGAAGGAAGGAAGCCACGCAGATGTGACCGAATACCGGTTGCAGGATGAAAATGGAAGAAAGCAGCTTGAGGCGACACTCAGCGACGGCGGCCTCACCAGCCTGAAACTTCCTGAGCAATTCATCGGCTATACCGATGCTATTGGTCTATCATCTCTTCTTTTCGTGAACAACGGTTTGCATCTGGAGATCCAGATCGACCGTTCTCATCCGGTCGGCAGACAAAACAGCAGTGGCGTGAAGGACGTACTGATGGAGGCTGCGACAACAACCATCTGTGATTGTGAAGATTCTGTAGCAGTTGTTGATGGTGAAGATAAGGCGCTCACCTATTTCAACTGGCTCGGTTTGATGAAAGGTGATCTCACCACCAGTTTTTCCAAAGGCGGTAAGGTGGTTCAGCGGGGAATGAATCCGGACAGAGAGTATACGGCTGCAGATGGTACTGTGCTAACACTTCCAGGGCGCAGTGTTATGCTGATCAGAAACGTCGGCCACCTTATGACCACCAACGCTGTCCTTGTAAATGGTGAGGAAATCCCGGAAGGCATGCTGGATACCATGGTCACCGGCTATGTGGCTCTGAACCAGTTCTGCGGCAATGTGACTTATAAAAACAGCCGTTCGGGAAGTGTCTATATTGTAAAACCCAAAATGCATGGTCCGGAAGAAGTTGCCTTTACCTGTGAGATTTTCAGTATGGCTGAAGAAATGCTGGGCCTTCCAGTCAATACGCTGAAAGTAGGTATCATGGATGAGGAGCGTCGAACCACTGTTAACCTGAAAGAATGTATCCGGATGGCAAAGGAGCGTATTATTTTCATCAACACCGGTTTCCTTGATCGTACGGGTGATGAGATCCATACCAGCATGGAAGCGGGCCCGATGGTTCGTAAAGATGCTATGAAAGCACAGGCCTGGATAACTGCTTATGAAGATCAGAATGTGGACGTCGGTCTGGCTGTAGGTTTCACGGGCAGGGCGCAGATTGGTAAGGGCATGTGGGCAAAGCCTGACATGATGGCTGAAATGGTTGCAGTGAAAATAGGTCATCCGGAATCGGGTGCGAATTGCGCCTGGGTCCCTTCTCCGACAGCAGCTACGTTGCATGCTATGCACTATCATCAGGTTGATGTGTTTGCAGTGCAGAAAAAACTCGCGGCAGGAGGTGCACGGGCAAGTGTTGATGATCTTCTCATTCTCCCTCTGCTTGCTGAAGAGGTGAGTACCGAGGATATTCAGAAAGAACTCGACAATAATGCCCAGTCTATTCTCGGTTATGTAGTGCGCTGGGTTGAGCAGGGCATCGGATGTTCCAAGGTTCCTGACATTACAGATGTAGGTTTGATGGAAGATAGAGCGACATTACGTATTTCAAGTCAGTACCTGGCCAACTGGATGCACCATGGTATTTGCAGCGAAGAGCAGGTTATGAAAACCCTGAAGCGCATGGCAGGTGTAGTCGATCGTCAGAATGAGGGGGACCCTGCATATCGTGCCATGTCAGTGGATTTCGAAAAGAGTATAGCCTTTCAGGCTGCCTGTGATCTGGTTTTTAAGGGACGTGAACAGCCAAGTGGTTATACTGAGCCGATTTTGCATGCACGCAGGCTGCAAGCGAAGAATGTATAGGCTGGATATCTCATAAACAGATGAGATGTGCGTGATGTTTTTGTCAAAAACAGTTAACAGGAAAAGGCCCGATTTCAGAAGAAATCGGGCCTTTTTTTGAGATCAAAGAAATACCGGGTAGGCAGAAGAGTAGCAGTATGCAGCTTGCGACAGCAGAGCCGGGTGCCAGACACGTCTATCCCGACTGTCACGTACGGTGGTCTTTTATCTCAATCTTAGGAGATGTCCTGGTTAAAAGTCCCAGAAGGTATCAATCTCTTCACCGGTGAAATCGAACACTACATTGTGTGGAGGAAGTTTTTCGGTGTAGAAAAATTCAGGAAGTCTGTCGTCAGTGTTGGTAAAACCTGCTGCAATATTGAATGCCCGTTCGGTTTTCAGGATGTGTTTACCGAGATTGACGACATCATCAGCTGTAAGCGCGATATCAAAGCGGGCGTTGAGCAGATCAATCAGGGCCGGCAGACATTTTTCATCATCAAGTGCCGCAAAAGCTATAAAGAGACACATGCCGGTCGAGTCGATTGCAGCGGTGGCAATCTGCAGATTCCGAGAGAGTTCAACCTGGCCTTCTTTAGTCAGTGGGTCTACCTGTCCACCGACGTTCAGAATATTGGTGGCGATGGTATAGCCCATGGTATGATCAGCACCCTGGGTGGATGTCGCGTAAGTGATGCCGATACCTTTGATAGCGCGGGGATCGTAGGCGGGGATAGCCTGGTTTTTCACAACGGGTACGCGGGTGATACCGTAAGCACGACCAACGGCTCCGGCACCATTACCGATGATGCGTCCCAGCGCTGTTCCCTTGCGGACTTCCTGCTTCAGGATTCTGACAGCTTCAGTGCCGTCTCCAAAGGCAAGGACGCCAGCTTCCATGGCAACCGCCATGGCAACAGAGGTCTCAATTGAGTCAATGCCGATATCATCCATGATTTTATCTGCGGTGGCGATGTCGTCAAGATTCTCAACACAGCAATCAGCTCCCATGGCCCAGATAGACTCATACTCTATACCGGATGTCAGCTTTTTACCTTTGGCATCGTTATAGACCTGAGAGCATTGAATTACGCAGCCGGGATGACAGTTATGCTTCACTTTGCCGCCACGCTCCTTGATGGTGTCGTGCATGGTTTCGCCGGAGATAGATTCGTGCCCTGCAAACTGGCCTTGAGTGAAATTTTTCGTCGGTAATCCGCCTGACTCGTTAATGATATTTACAAGAACGTTAGTGCCATACTGACCCAGCGCCTGACTTACAGGATGATCAATAAGCGCTTTGGCAAAGGCTCTATTGGCAACTTTGAACTGATCTGGCCTGGCGATCTCAACTTTTTTATCCTGCGGGTCGATGGTAATGAATTTGATTTTTTTAGAACCCATTACCGCACCAAGTCCACCGCGTCCTGAAGAGCGTATGCCGCCGTCCGGATCCATGATGGATATATTGGCGCTGGCCATTTTCATCTCACCTGCCTGACCGATGGAGATGATGGCTTGTTTGCCTTCGATTTTTTCAGAGATTTTCTTGATAACCTTAAAGTTGCCTTTCCCTATCAGTTT
Source organism: Desulfopila sp. (assembly GCA_041582995.1). Classification (GTDB taxonomy): domain Bacteria; phylum Desulfobacterota; class Desulfobulbia; order Desulfobulbales; family Desulfocapsaceae; genus Desulfopila. The sequence goes on from JBFHGS010000123.1 coordinate 9,027, forward strand.
TTTCTCTTCTTTTATTTTTACTCCCTGAGGAGTGACCTGAAGGCTGTACCATTGATTTTTTCTCGGTATTCCTTCAACGATCAGGGCTTTAATTCCGGCCCGGGCCATAAACTGGGCGGCAGTTCCACCGGCATTCGCTTCCTTGATTGTTCCTGTGAGAGGGCTCTTGGCACCTATTGAGAGCCGACCGGAGTTGGCAGCAACAGTGCCCGAAAGTAGACCGGGAGCAATTACCAGTTTATTGTTGGGTCCTAAAGGGTGACACGTCGGTTCCACTTCAGCTGCAATGATGGTGGAGGTCAGACCTCTACCGCCGTGCGCTGCCCATTCGGAGGGTACATCTTCTATTGAAGTGGTGAGTTTTGTCATGTTCACGCGGAAAATTCTGTCTGCCATTCTCTTCTCCTGTAATGAGTAAAACTGTATAACGAAGGCCCCAACCCCTTGGAACCACAAATGCAGGACAGGGCAGCAGGCCGCCCCATCCCCGTACTGCCGGATAATGACTCAGTATCAGTCGTCGAGCCCGAGAAGTCTACGAGCATTGGTGTACATGATTCTCTTACGATCCTTTTTGGAGAAAGGCAGATTTTTGTAGGTCTTCAGTGCATCCTTCTGCTCAACAAACGGATGTGCGCTGGCGAAGATGAACTGATCCGGGATAATGGTTTTGGCCGCCTCGATATATGCCTCAGACTGAGGAGAAAGCTCAAACTCGGATACTTCAAGGTAGACGTTGGCATTACGCTGGGTAACAAAGATTGCCTCGTTAACCCATGGGTATCCGCCGTGGCTGATAACGATCTTGAGCTCAGGGAAGTCACGTGCCACAAAGTCAATATAGCGTGGGGCAACGTGATCCATTACTGCGCCCTGTACGAGGGTTGCCGGGCCGGTGGTGAAAATGATCGGGATGTTTAATTCGCAGCACTTGGAATAGATCGGGTAGTACTTGGCGTCATTCGGATAAATCTTAGCAAGGTACGGGTCGATTGCAGCGCCTTTCATGCCAAGGTTTTTTACAGCGTTGTCCAGTTCACGTACTGCTGCCATGCCCTTATGCGGGTCAAGACCGTAGAAACCGATGAATTTGTCCGGGTAAGCGGCACAGAACTCAAGAACACTTTTATTATTTGCAGGAACGCCATAGGTGGTCTCGCAGTCGCGACCGGTAATAACTGCGATTTCTACGTTTCTTTCGTCGAGATCTGCAACAATTTCCTCAAGAGACTGCTTTGGTCTTTCATCAAAATTGATAGCTTTGCAGAGACCGGCAAACATGGTGCTGTTCTTAATACCATCTATAACTTCAGGGGTGTTGGGCCGAAATCGAAAGTCGATAACCTTCATAATGTATTCTCCTTGTTGTCCATATAGGGATGAAGTAGTTAGCCTGATTGTGCAAAATGTATGCCCTCAATCTATGACCTTGTATTTCATATTTCAGACCGGGAGAAATCGTGGGATTGCCCGAAAAGAGAGAAAAGAGCCAGTAATCTAAGGTCTATAATCTCGTATGTGGTGTGGTGGTTGAGTTGAAATTCTGTATTTTTAGGAATGCCTGGTTGGAAATCAAATAATGCTAAAGAGGGAGGAGTGATATGTCGCGATGCAAATGTGCAACTCGGGTTGCGTGAATGCAGCATGGAGTAACGATTCAGCTTTCTTGAATTTATTGAGATGTGCGACAAAAAACGGAGCAAATGATGCAGTAATGCAACGTAATGCGTGTTGAAACTGCTTGTATGGTTCAGGTCTGTGTACACTGTTGTATCAGAGAAATTAAACACTCTCGAACTATGCACAATACCATTTAATTAATATGAGAAGAATTATTATCTCACTTTGAAATGCTATTACTTTTAGGGAACAGTACGTGTTTGTTCGAAATTCTTTAGGAGTAATGGACAGAGTTGAGGAACATTCGGCCTTGAAAACTGTGTTCTGCCACTAATCGTGGCGAGGTGATTATCGGGGGATTGGCATTACATTTGCTTTATACGCTGGCAATTGTGAATTGAGTTTCGCGTATTAGGGCGAGTCATATCGCCATTAAAGCAGTTTATATAATTTGGAGGAATTATGCGTTATTTTGGGAAAAAGTTTATGGCTGCAGTGTTGACCGCAGGCTTGATTGCTGGTGCCGCAGCCAATGTACAGGCAAAAAAACTCACCCTTCGCCTCGGACATCCAATGGCACCGGGTAATAACGTAACTATGGGTTATGAAAAGTTAAAAGAACTTGTTGAAGAGCGTTCAGGCGGTAAGGTGAGCATTCAGCTCTTCGGTAATTCGATGCTTGGCAGTGACCGGGTGACCATGGAATCCACTCAGCGTGGAACCCTTGATCTTGCATCATCTTCTTCACCGAACATGGCTAACTTTTCAAAGGCCTTCATGGTTTTTGATCTGCCATACGTGACCAGTCCTGAGTATCAGAAAAATCTGTACGAAGCACTTGATAACGGTCCTTTAGGTGAATATCTCGCGGCAGAGTGTGAGAAAATTAACCTCAAGCCGATCATGTACAGCGAGTACGGCTACAGAAATTTCGTATCTACCAAGAAAGAAATCAAAACTCTTGCTGATCTGCAGAACCTCAAGGTTCGTACAACTGCATCTCCTGTAGAGGTTGCTGTTGCCGCTAAACTTGGCATGAACCCTACCCCGATCGCCTGGGGTGAAGTGTACACAGCTCTTCAGCAGGGAACTGTTGATGCTGAAGGTAACACTTTTTCATTGCTGAACGATGCAAAGCATACCGAAGTATTGAAGTATGCAATGAATTCTGAGCACAACTACTCCATGCATATCCTGCTGATGAATAAGAAAAAATTCGATTCTCTGCCAGCAGATATCCAGGAACTTCTGGTACAGGCAGGTCATGACGCACTTGAGTATCAGCGTTCAATAACTCAGGAGCTCGAAGAAAAAGCCAATCAGGCATTCGTAGCCCAGGGAATCTCCATTCACAAGCTCTCAGCTGAGCAGCGTGCAGCGTTCGTTGCTGCAACTCAGCCGGTATGGGCAGAGTTCAGTGAAGAGATTCCTGCGGAACTTCTCCAGCTTGTAAAAGACACTCAGAAGTAGTACCCAAGCGGGGCAGCTTGCCTGCCCCGCTTTTTAGAATTATTTGAGGAAACACTATGACGACCACCCCTACTTTGACGAGCGTGGAAGAGGGAACGACTGTTTGCAATGGAAAGCCAAACCCTCGTTCCTCAAATGCGCTCATGGCCGCTATTAACTGGTTGGATGAGAATGTTGAGAAGCCGTTCCTGTTCCTGGGAATGTTGAGCATCATTCTTATAATTACTTTTCAGACCTTCTATCGCTACATCGGAGCGCATTTTTCCGAGGGAGCAGCAGGAGCTATCTGGACAGAAGAACTTGCACGGTTTATTTTTATATGGATCTCTTATCTGGCGATTCCGGTTGCCATTAAAAACCGAAACAACATCCGTGTAGATATTATTTACGACAGAATTCCTGCGCGTTTTCAGGCTATCAGCTGGGTCGTTGTAGATTTGTGTTTTCTCACTCTCGTTGGCGTTGTTGTTGTGCTGGGATTTAATAATCTCCAGATGCTTAAAGAGTTTCCGCAGGTCGCTCCCGGCACGGGAATGTCATACTTTCTACCATACCTCATTCTGCCGGTTGGTTTCGGTCTTATGGGTATCCGCCTGCTGCAGGATCTTTATAAGCAGGTAAGGGAATGCGGTTTTGTCGACAGTCTTATCGGTATCGCCTTCAGTGTTGCTATCTCTCTGCCCGCTCTCTACAGTGAGTCTGCCGGTACCCTTGCCATTCTCTTTGGTTACTTTTTACTCTTCCTTGTTATCGGTGTGCCGATTTCTGTAAGCCTCGGGCTTGCGGCAACTGCGACCATCGTTAACGCCGGTACTCTGCCTATCGAGTATGTTGCTCAGATAGCCTTCACTTCTATTGACAGCTTCCCGATCATGGCGATTCCCTTTTTTATCGCAGCGGGTGTGTTTATGGGAGCTGGCGGTCTGTCAAAACGGCTGCTCAACCTTGCAGATGAGCTTCTCGGCTCATTGCCCGGCGGTATTGCCCTGGCTGCAATCGCAACAAGTATGTTCTTTGCCGCAATCAGCGGTTCTGGACCAGCAACTGTTGCCGCTATCGGTTCTCTAACTATCCCTGCGATGGTTCAGCGCGGCTATGATAAGCTCTTTGCCGCAGCAATCGTGGCAGCAGCAGGTGCAATCGGCGTTATGATTCCACCGAGTAATCCGTTTGTTGTGTACGGTGTTTCCGCTCAGGTTTCTATCAGTAAGCTCTTTATGGGCGGTATAGTACCGGGTTTGCTAACCGGTCTGGCCCTGATGGTCTACACGTACCTCTACTCCAAAAAACGCGGCTGGCAGGGCGTTGAACGTGAACGATCTCTGTTCAGCTTTGTAAAAGCATTCTGGGATGCGAAATGGGCACTGATGGTGCCGGTTATCATCCTTGGTGGCATCTATGGCGGTATTATGACGCCTACTGAGGCTGCCGCTATTGCCGCATTCTACGGTCTTATTGTTGGTCTTTTTGTCTATCGCGAACTGAACCTGAAAAACATCATGCCGTGTTTTATGGAAGCCTGCAGCACCTCTGCAATCGTTATCATCCTGATGTCCATGGCCACCATTTTCGGCAACATCATGACGATTGAACAGGTTCCGGCAACCATTGCCAATATGATGCTCAGTCTTACCGAGAACAAAATTCTCATCCTGCTTCTTATAAATGTCCTGCTGTTGATTGTCGGAACATTTATGGAGGCACTTGCAGCGATCGTCATTCTTACCCCGATCCTGCTGCCGATCGTAATGAAGGTTGGAGTTGATCCGGTTCATTTCGGTGTGATTATGGTCGTCAACCTGGCTGTCGGTTTTGTTACCCCGCCTGTCGGCGTAAACCTCTTTGTTGCCAGTGGCGTAGCAAACGCCAAGATAGAAAAGCTCTCTAAAGTTGCAATGCCAATGGTCGGTATCATGATCGCAATTCTTTTGTTGATTACGTACATACCTGCACTGCCAATGTTTTTTGTAGACTAAAATTTCGAGTTCACTGATAGAAGGGGTTTTCTCCTTCTATCAGAGTCGAATCATCTGATTAATTAGCACCCATTAGGAGAAAATTATGCAATGTTGTGTTTCCCCACATGAACAACGCCTCTTGGATAAAATAGAAGGTAAAGAAGATATTTACCGCGCATCCCATCCGCGCGTATTCAAGATTCTTGATACGTTTGACGGTCTACGTCCTATCATTGATGTTGAGCGTGCTCAGTACTTCACTCAGTCCATGAAAGAGACTGAAGGCGAAATGCTTTGTCTGCGCTGGGCTAAAGCGATGAAACATATCGCTGAAAACATCACTGTATACATTGACGATGAAAATCTGATCTGCGGACGTGGTGGTGTAAAGGGCCGTTATGGTCTCCTTTACCC
>JBFHGS010000124.1:0-14418 GCA_041582995.1 Desulfopila sp.
ACCGCTGTTCCTGAAAGGCGATCCCAAGCGTCTTCGCCAGGTTCTCATTAATCTCATGGGCAACAGCATCAAATTTACCGAAACAGGTGAGATAACGTTGCACATCGGCCTATCAAGCCGAATCAGTAAAGGCAATGATGTAGAACTGATATTTCGCGTATCAGATACCGGTATCGGTATCTCGCCTGATATGCAGGCTCAGATTTTTGAGAGTTTTTCTCAGGCTGACGCACTCATCACCAGAAAATACGGCGGCACCGGGTTAGGCTTGACCATATGCAGAACACTGGTTCAGTTGATGCGTGGCAAGATTTCAGTTGAAAGTGAGTTGGGGAAAGGCAGCACTTTTTTCTTCACAGCTCGATTTCTGCGTAGTGCAGAGCCTGAGGAACTTCCTGAAACACTTCCTGTCACACGCGATAAAAAAATTTTAAGCCTTGATGAACTCGCCCTGCTGGAGAATCCTATACGTATTCTGCTGGCAGAAGACTCTGCAGACAACCGGTTGCTTTTTAAGACCTACCTGAAAAAGCTCAACTGCACCATCGATATGGCTGAAAACGGCCAGATAGCTGTAGATAAGTACCTGACCGGGCAATATGATATCATTCTGCTCGACATTCAGATGCCGCTTATGGACGGTTACACAGCCGCCAGAACTATCAGAGCCCATGAACGGGAAAATAACCTCTCCCCCATACCGATTGTGGCTCTCACTGCTCATGCTCAGGACTCTGATAGAAAAGCCAGCCTTGATGTAGGTTGCAATCTTCATGTTGTGAAACCAGTACCCAAAAAAGCCCTAATAGAAGCTGTAACAGCTTTACTCAGAAAAAAGTGAGAAATCATGTCATCAACAACTGTTTACATTGACATAGACCTGAAGGAACTGATCCCGATGTTTCTGGAAAGCCGTCAGGAAGATATTGTCGCCCTCAGACAGGCCCTGGCAGATGCCGATTATACGACACTTAAAACAATAGGCCATACCCTAAAAGGTGTGGGCGGCGGGTACGGCTTTGATTTTATAACAGATATCGGCAGTGACATTGAGCTCGCCGCAAAGGAGGCTGATGATGTTCATGTCGAAAAACTCATCAACTCCATGGAATATTCACTCAAAAACCTCGAAATAATATACGAAGAATAGTTCTGCACAAGGGACATGTTCATCGGCTTTGCCTACAGGCATGCCGGCAAAACGCAGTATACATTCAACGTATTTTGAAGCAGGGAGACGTATAGGGTGGAGCGAATTCTTATTGTTGACGACAGCCGGGATAACAGAAACCTGTTACGGGTGATCCTGAAAAAACATGGCTATGATCTGCTGGAAGCAGCGGATGGTGAGCAGGCACTCAAAGTGGCGGAGCTTGAAGCACTTGATCTCATCCTGCTCGATATCGTCATGCCCGTAAAAGATGGTTATGAAACCTGTGAAATTTTGAAATCTAAAAAACATTCGCAGGATATTCCGGTCATTTTTCTCTCCGCCAAAGATGATGTCTCAGACAAAATCCGGGGCCTGGAGCTTGGGGCCGCAGACTACATAACCAAACCGTTCAACAAGGCCGAGGTTGTCGCCAGAGTCAAGACACAGCTGAAAATTCACGGTCTCACCCGTTCTCTGGCCAGAGCCAATGATGAATTGCTGGAAAAGCAACAACGACTGGAGGAGGATCTTGCCGCCGCAGCAGAAATTCAACAAAGTCTTATCCCTGCAAGTAACCCGGAAGTTGAAAACTGTTGTTTTGCCTATCGTTTTATCCCCTCTGATTTAAGCGGTGGTGATATTTTTAACGTACACAGGCTCGATGAAGATAACATTGCCATTTATATCATTGATGTCAGCGGGCACGGCGTACCCGCGGCAATGGTTACCGTTTCGGTTGCTCAGTCGCTGCAGCCGCACGGTCGCACAATCCTGAAAGAATACCAGCCAAGGCATCCGTATTACAGAATAACGCCACCGGTTGATGTGTTGAACAAACTCGATCAACAGTACCCGATGGAACGATTCGATAAATATTTCACGACTGTCTACATGGTACTGAATATCAGAACAGGTGAACTGCAATACAGTAATGCCGCCCACCCCCAGCCCATACTGCTGCGTAAATCAGGACAGATAGAGCTGCTTGAAGCAGGCGGACCGATCATAGGAATGGGTAATATGGTTCCTTTCGAACCAGGTGAATGCACGATGAAGCCCGGCGACAGACTTTACCTCTACACCGATGGCATCAGCGAATTTGCCAACAACAATGATGAATTTTTTGATGAAGACAGAATGTACGTTGAACTCATCCGGCATCGCAACCGTTCTCTGGACGAATCCTGCGAAAAACTTCTCGCAGCATTGAAGGAGTTTGCTGGCGGCCGGAAAGCCCAGGACGATATATCGCTGCTGGCACTTGAGTTTGGTATCGATGCCCTCGAAGGCAAATGACGAGTAATTTTTAAGGAGATTGTTATGCAACTTGAAACTCGAAAAGTTGGAAATGTACTGGTTGTAGATTGTTTTGAAGCTCGCCTGGATGCAAAGGTTGCTGTTGATTTTAAAACAACGATGGCAGGGTTCATCGAACAAGGAAACAAAATAATTATCCTGAATATTGGCAGTGTAACCTTTATAGACAGTAGCGCCCTCGGGGCCATCGTCTCAAGTCTGAAACTTATCGGTCGCGACGGTGATCTGATGATAGTCGGAGCACAGGATGCGATAGTCAGAATGTTCAAACTGACACGAATGGACAGGGTCTTTAAGATGTTCACTACAGAGGATGAAGCCCTGGCAGCCGCCACGGCATGACCCGCCCAACTCAACGCTGGCAGAACCATGAAGAAAAAAACGATCACACTCACCATTGACAGCAATCTTGAAGATGTCGGTCTTGTGGGGGTTTCGGTACATGCACTCGGCAAGCATCTAGGCCTCGATGAATCCTGTGCTGACGAGGTTGAAATCTGCGTGGTGGAGGCTGTTAACAATGCTATAGAACATGCATATCTCTACACACCCGGCCATACTATCCAGATTCTGGTCCAGTCAGACGAAGAGATGTTGTCTATAGCAATCAAGGATACAGGGAATTCGATGGAGCAGCTTGATCCTCCGAATCTTGATTTTGATCCGGAGGATCTTGATAATCTGCCGGAAGGCGGCATGGGACTCTATATCATACATAACGTGATGGACAGGATCAGTTATGACTCTGAAAACGGGGTCAACACCTTCACCATGTTCAGGCGACTTGCAGCGTGAGGATACCACCATGAGACATTATCCCTGGAATCGCATAGTATCAGACATGCTGCTGCTTAGTCTGGTACTTTTCTGTACTGTTCTATCCGGGTGCGCCAGGAACTCTCCACAACAGGGACTGGCACTGCAGCCCTCCTCACGACTCTCGTTGAACGGCTCATGGCAGATTCATCCCGGCGACGCCGCCTCAAACTCGCTTTATCATCCGCAGGTTGACGATAGTGACTGGCAGTCCATCTCGGTACCATCCAACTGGTATCTACAGGGAATAGATCAGGCCGGTGGTAATTACTGGTACAGAAAACAATTCCAGATTGCCTCGAATATGCGCGGCAAAATGATACAACTTGTCTTTGCTGGTGTGGATTATACAGCCGATGTCTGGCTTAACGGTCATTATCTCGGCTTCCACGAGGGTTACTTCAGCCCGTTTTCCTTTGATGTCTCAGCGTTGCTGGATTTTGAAGGTGTCAACCACCTCGCAGTTTTCGTCAAGAGCCCGATGGAAGAACCCGGTAGGGTCTGGAGCCTGCACAAGGAACAGATCAAGGGTATTCTCAATCACCACGACACCCGTCCCGGCGGTGCCTGGTCTGTCCGGGGACAGGAAAAAAACAGCGGCGGTATCTGGGCTCCTGTATTTCTGGAAATTTCCGACCAGGTCTATGTGGCGGCGATGACCATTACACCAAAAATCAACGACAGCCAGGATGAGGCCGAAGCAGAAGTCCACATGATCGTCGACTGTTCCGACACTGGCAGCCCACAAGATTGCAAAGGGGTTACACTTGATCTTGGTATGGTACCCTCTAATTTCAACAGCACTGCAGAGCCTATCCCTCACACGCTGCAACAGCTCGACCTCTCACCCGGTCGCAACCATCTGCAATTTTCTGTACAGGTGCAATCGCCGCAGTTGTGGTGGCCATGGGAGCTTGGCCAGCCGAATCTCTATCGGCTGACTGCAACTTTTCTTCATGGCAACAGCGTATTCACCCAGGCCAGCGAGGTGTTCGGTTTTCGTTCAATCGAACTGGATCGCCCTACCATGATCTGGAAAATAAACGGCAAGCGTCTCTTTCTGCGAGGAACCAATTATATTGGCTCCATCTATTTAAGCGAAATGGATCGGGACAAATTCGGTTACGATCTGCAGTTGATGAAGGACGCATATATTAACGCAATACGTGTACACGCACATGTTACCGGTCCTGATTTCTACGATATGGCAGACGAATCCGGCATGCTGGTCTGGCAGGATTTCCCGCTGCAATGGGGCTATTCCGACAACGAACAGTTTATTGTTGAAACCAGGCGACAGGCTGCAGAAATGGTCTCAGGCCTCTACAACCATCCTTCCATCTTTGTCTGGTGCGGCCATAATGAACCACCCTGGGATGCCGACTGGATGAAATGGAAATATCCCGACTACTCACCGGATCAGAATACAAAACTCGATAATGACCTTTTTGCCAGACTATCCGAGCTAGACTCTACCCGAACCATACAAAAAGAATCCTCCACTGCTGAACACCCCTGGTTTGGCTGGTATTCCGGCAGCTGGCTTGATTACGGAAAACCGGCAACCCTGCCGCTCATTACAGAATTCGGAGCTCAGGCCCTGCCCGCAAAATCAACTCTCGAGACGATCTTTGCCACAGAAAACCTCTGGCCGAAAAATGATACGCAATGGGAAGTATGGAAATATCATAATTTTCAGCCCCATGAGACCTTCAATCTGGCAGGGGTAAAACAGGGTGAATCCCTTGATGAGTTTATCCGCAATACCCAATCGTATCAGGCCCGTTTGAATCAATACGCCGCCGAGTCCTATCGCAGGCAGCGTTTTCAACCGGTCAGCGGTATTTTTCAATTCATGTTCGTGGAACACTGGCCTTCAATCAACTGGGGTATAGTCGATTATCTGCGGCAACCGAAACCCGGCTATACCGCCCTGCAGACAGCATATCAGCTCCTGCTGCCCAGCATAGAGTATGATCGTATTGTCTGGAAACACAACGAAACAGTTCAAGTGAAACTCTGGCTGGTCAATGATTACAAACAGTCATTTTCCGGCCTGCAGCTGCATATGTCTCTGCGACGACCAGACCACAGTTCTGTAGATGTCAAAACGATTTCAACCCCTGTTGATGCTGACAGCATCAGGTATCTGGGAGATCATAGCTGGTCCGGCCTGCCCGATGGCCAGTATATACTTGAACTCCTTCTTCAGGACAGGGAAGGCAAAAAGCTCGCGACAAACAGCTACGAATTTATCGTCAGCGCAGAAAAAATATAAATTTTAAGGCCATTCAGGCAAACCTCTTTGTGACAGGATACTTTTCTTATGGCCGAGTACTTTGAACAGTACGAGCATCTCCTGCCGCCCGAGCCTGTTCCCTATTCGATGAGCCGGGAGTTACTCTGGCAGTTTCTGGCGACAGTCAGCCTGGCACTGGGACTCTGGTACATTGTCTGGCGCTGGGGCTGGTCCCTCAATTACGATGCCCTGTGGTTTGCCCTGCCGCTTGTCATTGCCGAAACCTTTGCCTATCTCGGACTCATTCTCTTCACCATCAACCTCTGGAAAGTTGCTGACATACCGATGCAGCCGCCACCTGAATATATTACCGACTGTATACGGGCTGAAGGTGAGGAAGATAAGCGCAGGGTCAGTGTCGATGTCTTCTTCCCCACCTATGACGAAGACCCGGAACTGGTGCGACTCAGCATACTCGATGCCAAAAAGATCACCTACCCGCATCCCATTGATATCACAATCCACGCCCTTGATGACGGCAAGCGCGAGGCGATGAAGAAGGTCGCAGATGAAGAAGGGATCAACTATCTCACCCGGGAAAACAATATCGGTTTCAAAGCGGGAAATCTGAGAAATGCCATGGAACAGACTTCAGGTGATTTCATCCTGATCTGCGATGCCGACACCCGTCCTTTCCCCACAATCCTGCAGAATACTCTCGGTTACTTCCGCGACCCGGATGTGGCCTGGGTACAGACACCACAATGGTTTTTCGAGCTTCCGCCAGGCAAAAGACTGAATCTTGTACTGCAGAAATATCTGGGCACATTCGGTTACACGCTTGGATCAGTGATTGAAAAGATTATCGGCCCGGTAAAAATAGGTGAAGATCCATACGTTAACAGCCCGCAGATGTTCTACGATGTAATTCAGCGCCGCCGCAACTGGGCCAATGCCTCGTTCTGTTGTGGCGCAGGCTCGATTCACCGCAGAGAAGCGGTCATGGAGGTTGCACTAAGAACCTTTGCTGATTCAGTGGATAAAGCCACGCAAAAGATTACCGATGAAATTGATGACGAGGATCTGAAAAAAGATCTCGATCAGGCCATGCGCCGTGAACTCGTGATAGAGACCGAAATGACGCCCTACAAGTTTCATGTCTCTGAAGACATGTACACTTCACTGGTGCTCCATTCAGATCCCACACGAACCTGGAAATCTGTATTCCATCCGCCGGTGGAATCAAAAATGCTTTCGACTCAGGATCTGCCCAGCTGGGCCATTCAACGCTTCAAATATGCCGGTGGCACCCTTGATATTTTTTTTAATGACAACCCGCTTTTTCAGAAAAACGGCCTGACTCTGGCTCAAAAACTGATGTACGGTGCAACGTTCTGGTCCTATCTCGGCTGCATCTGGAACGTCATCTTTCTGGCTGCTCCGATTATTTATCTCTTCACCGGTATTGCCCCCGTTTCAGCCTACTCACTCGATTTCTACAAGCACATTCTGCCTTTTCTCATCTGCAACTCCTTAGCCCAGATGGTAGGAACATGGGGCATTTCTGCCTGGTCAGGACAATCGTCCTATCTTTCATTTTTTTCCATTAATTTCAGAGCCCTCTGGACTGTTTTGCGGGGGCAGAAAATTTCTTTTCCCGTCACTCCGAAACTTCGACAGGAAGGAACATTTTACAAGCTGGTCCTGCCGCAAATGGCGGTTATGGTGCTGACGGCACTTGGGTTGTTCTACGCCACGTTATTGGTGCTTCTCGGCAGTAATCTGAACATCAACGGATTGATAACCAATATGTTCTGGGGCCTCAACAACATTCTGGCAATGAGCGGCATGGTCTATTCCGCTTTCTGGAAACCTGAAGAAATTGACGTGAGGAGCGATACATGACGTTTAAAGAAGGTCTTCTAAAAGCGCGCAGTCACATTATTTTTCTACTGGGACTGATAGCCGCCTTTGGGCTGGTCATCTGGCTGGAGAAGTGGAAACCGGTCAAAAGAGTGATGCTGATTCCCGAAATAGAACACACCATGTCGTTCAGCATTCCCGGCCCGACAGAACTTACACCGGATGAAATTGCCTGGGCAAAGGCTGCCTGGAAATATTTCGAAAACAACTATCAGGAAAACACCGGCATGGTGAACTCTGTGGACAGCTTTCCCGCTTCAACCATGTGGGATACGGCTTCCTACCTGATGGCATTGATTGCAGCTGAACGCCTTCAGATTATCGATATCGCACAATTTGATGCCCGTGTTGGTCGACTGCTGCAAACCTTTAAAGATATGGAACTCTTTGAGAATAAACTGCCGAATAAATCCTACAACACCATGACGGCCCAGATGGCCAATTACCAGAACGAACGCAGTGAAAAGGGCATCGGTTGGTCGGCAATCGATATCGGCCGCCTGCTGGTACCATTCAACCTGATTGTCTGGAACTACCCGCAACACACTCAAGCGGTGACAGACGTATTACTCAGCTGGGATTTTAACGCCCTGCTCCGCGATGGCCAACTCTACGGTGCCGCTATTGATCCTGCACAATCCACAATTTTTCTGCAGGAAGGACGACTGGGGTACGAGGAATACGCAGCCAAATCACTTACCCTGCTCGGAAAAGATGTATCTGTTGCCCTGCTCTATACCGATTATATGAGTTTCACAGATATCTACGGCCTGCAGATCCCGTATGACAGCAGAAGTCCTGAGGAGTACGAGGCACATAACTATGTGGTAAGCGAACCATATATTCTCGACGGCATCGAGTTCGGCTGGGACCGCAATTCGCAGGAAATTGCCTACCGGGTCTATAGGGCCCAGGAAAGACGTTTTACCGAAACCGGAGTTCTCACCGCAGTGAGTGAGGACCATCTCGATCAGGCTCCATATTTTGTCTATAACACGGTCTACACCAGCGGCAAGAACTGGAACTGCATCACCGAAGACGGTGAGGATGCCTCGGAGTTCAAAACGCTCAGCAGCAAAGCCGCAATCGGCTGGCATATGCTCTACCGCACCATGTACACCCAAAAACTGGTTAATTCAATGCAGGATCTCTATGACCCTGAGAAAGGCTGGTATTCCGGAAGATATGAGAAAGATGCAAAAATCAATGGTTCACTTACATGCAACACTAACGCCATCATTCTGGAGAGCATCTGTTACAAAAAATTCGGCAAATTCTTCACGTTCGACAGGTAATGCACCATGACAACACATACCAACTTCAATCTTTTGAGATGGCAGAGAAAATTTCGTAGCAGGAGAGCAGATATGCCTATGAATCTACAGCCAGCATCACTGATATATACGATGATGCGAATTGCGCCAGTACTCTTTCTCGTCATATCCCTCAGCTCCTGCAGCACGAACTGGAAAAACTACTGGTCCGGGAACAATAAAAAGAGCAATCAAGCCGCAATCAGGCCGGCCGGCAGCAGTGCCAACAGCGATATTCCTCCCGAAATGCTAGCGACCCTCCAGCGTGTCGCCATGGAAAGCTGTTGCGGCTGTGAAGATGAGGAAAAAGATGCCTGTCTCAGTAAAGCTCCGTACTATATCGGCCCCCATCCCGGCCGCAACGGCCTGCTTACTCCTGAGGAAATGAACCTTGCCCGCGTTGCCTGGAAATATTTTCAAAACAATTATCAGGACTCGACCGGACTTGTGAATGCTGTTAACGACTATCCTTCAACAACCCTCTGGGATACCGGCTCATACCTCGGAGGCCTTGTCGCCGCCTACGAACTGGGAATCGTCTGTAAGGATGAATTTGACCGCAGAATGTCCAACTTTATCCGCACTCTCAACAATCTCGATCTCTTCAGAGGCGAACTCCCGAACAAAGCATATAACACCCAGACCGGTGCAAAAGTCGACTACGGCAACAACCCCGGTGAAATCGGCTACTCCGCCCTTGATATAGGTCGCTTACTGATCTGGTTGAAAATCATTAAAGGGCGCTACCCTGAATATAGTGACGGTATAGATAATGGTATCCTCAGGTGGAATTTCTGCAATGTCATTGATAAATGCGGCACTATGTACGGTGCTATTCTCGATGGTAACAACAACGTGCAGTATGTGCAGGAAGGTCGACTCGGCTACGAAGAATACGCGGCTAAAGGTTTCCAACTCTGGGGCTTCGAAACAGAGCGGGCCACCAAAATGGAACCTTTCGATTTCGTGCCGATTTACGATGTCATGGTACCATATGATACCCGTGACCCGCGCGAACTGACAGCCCATAATTACGTGGTCTGCGAAAGTTATGTCCTTGATGGAATTGAGTTGAACTGGGACCTCTCCGGAGACCCCGATACCGATGACATGTACCACAGCGACCCGATAATCGCCGAATTCGCCCAGCGTATTTACAAGGTTCAGGAACGTCGCCATGAGGAAACCGGCATCCTCACCGCCAGAACCGAGCATCAACTGGACGGAGCCCCCTACTTTGTCTATGACACCATCTACACAGACGGCTTTCCATGGAACACCATTACTGAAGACGGCCAGTATGTTCCGCAATTCTCGGCTATAGCCTTAAAAGGCGCATTCGGCCTCTGGACACTCTGGGATACTCCGTACACAGATATGCTCTATGATGCCATCTCCGGCCTCTACAACCCCCAAAAAGGTTTCTACGAAGGTCGATATGAACGGGATAACAGCCGCATCGACACGTTCACAGCCAATAATAACGGTATTATTCTCGAAACTCTGCTCTACAAGGTGCAGGGCAAGCTTGCGAAACATTTCGATAAAAAAAGCAGATGGGACAGAATTGTTGAAGATGAATTCACACCGAATGATAAATGTTACCCCGGCCAGGATGAAAGTTGTGGCCCCGGCAAGCGATAGCACTGACAGCATGCCTCATTTTTACATTATTTCAGAATGTTAAAGACAATACGAAATTTCTGTATCCTGATTTTTTTCATCCTCTGCCTGTCCAGCTGCGGAGTGATCGTGCGGGGCATTGATCGCGGCTTTACCAACTTCAGCCACTCGTCAATTTTCCATCAGGGCCGCTATGGTAAGCTGACAGAAACAGAACTCAAGTACGCCCGTATTGCCTGGACCTATTTTGAGAACAATTACAACCCTGAAACCGGGCTGGTAAATTCCGTTGACGGCTATCCTTCCACAACCATGTGGGAGCTTGCAGATTATCTGGCCGCCCTCACCGCCGCACGTGAATTTGACCTCATAAAGCAATGCGATTTCGATCAACGGCTGGCGGCAGTGCTTGGCTTTCTCAACAATATGGATCTTGCCTTCAACCAGATGCCGAACAAAGTATACAACACCCAGACAGCCAAGATGACAGATTATGGCAATCAACCGGGTGAGGTCGGCTGGTCTGCTATTGATATAGGCAGATTGCTTATCTGGTTAAAGATTATCGAAAATCGTTACCCTGTGTATTCAGAATATATAGGTAAAGGGATACTTCGCTGGAATTTCTGTAAAATAATAGACAAGGACGGTTATCTGTACGGAGCATATAAAGCCGGCGACAGTCCAAAACTCTATCAGGAAGGCCGACTGGGTTATGAAGAATATGCTGCCAAAGGGTTTCAACTCTGGGGATTTTCAACCCCTATGGCCTCGAAGGTTGAACCTTATCAGGAGATGAATATTTACAACACCCCCGTGCCCTACGACAGCAGAAACGTAACTCAGGGTGGCGAAAAAAGCCCGGTGGTCAGTATGGGATATTTTCTTCATGGACTGGAAATGAACTGGGACAGAGCCGACGACGATTCCAGTAGCGACGCAAGTCATACGGACCCGGTCATCGGAGATTTTGCCGATCGCATTTACACCGTTCAGGAAGCGCGGTGGAAGGCCGACAAAATATTCACAGCCCGTTCTGATCACGCGGTGGTAGGTGATCCCTATTTTGTTTATGACTCCATCTTTGCCGCCGGTTACCCATGGAACGTCATCAGTGATGACGGTAGATATCATAAACAGCTTTCTCTGGTCTCAACCAGAACCGCATTTTCTATGTGGAGCCTGTGGAAAACACACTATACCGACTGTTTACTGAAGGTAGTGAACTGTCTCCATGACGAAACGAAGGGCTGGTTTGAGGGAAGACTGGAGAATAACGGCGGTTATATGGAACTTATAACCCTGTCAACCAATGCAGTTGTCCTTGAATCGCTGCTCTACAAGGCAAAAGGCAAACTGCTTGACCTTACAGCTCCCGACTGCAGGCAGATTCCCACGTACTTCGGTGTCAGCTCATGGGATGAATTCAAAAATCAGGGAAAATGTTTACCTGGAGAACGTGAACTATGCAACCCATTATAAACCGTCACTTTTCACTAGCTTTTCTTAAAATAAAAATCACCATTCCTGCTCTCTTCTCTGTGCTGTTTCTTATGCTCACAGTCAACCTTCATGCTGAGGAAAATAGAAATCTCGACAGCCTGCTCTTTGATATTCCTGACAAAGGATATCATATGATAAAACTGGGCTATTTTAACGATGCTGCCATAGCCTGGATTTCTGATGCGAGAACATTTCTTGTGAGCGGAGATGTCCGTGATAAGCAACGCGCCGGCATTCTTCATGTAATGGCAACCATCGCTTTTGAAAAAGCGGGTAACATCGAAGCTTATGCAACCTGGAGTGATGCTATCCGCTATTTTCTCGAGGGTAGTACAACCTGGGATGCTGTGCAGAAAGAACTGCGTCGATCGTTCAATTCCTTAGATCATGATCTGCAAACCGCTGCCATCAATGCGCCTACCCTGATTACTCCCAACGAGTCTGAAACCATCTGGATCGAAATCCAGGAGCAGCTGGACATCACCGGCTACACAGGACCATCGCCAGGACTGCAGTCGCGGCAAATTACTCGAAAGCCGAAGCAAAAGGCCGCAGGAGCCCGTTATGTCCCAAGACCTTTCGCGGAAACACAGGGAGCTCCGCAAGCAACTCCCGAAGCCAGTCAAACGCACATCAGAAGAGGGATACCCGTTGAGGAACACGATGATGAGCAAATAGAGGATGATACAGAGTAAACTACACCGAATTTCAGCTAAAACAGCGACACATCTCTACCCATAACGTTTTACAATTACAGATATTCACGGATTATTCATGCATTATCGCAAGATTTCGTACCTTTACACCCTGCTGATTACAGCCATCATTATAATTTTGCCGGTTCCGGGGAAGAGCGATGAAAAGGTTAATTCTGAAGCGATAATGAAAGGTATCACTGATTCTTTTGCCCTGCCATGGCAGGATCTTTATAATAAAAAACATGAATCTGAATGGCGCAACCTTGTAGATGGGTTCAGCGGTAACTTTGCCTTCAACTATCCGTTAAAAGATACTGTGCGGGAAAGTCGCGGTGCTGACGGAGAACAGCTAAAAGAAGATTTTCGTAAATCTACCCTCACCGCAACGCTCTCTTACAACCCGCTCAGTTACTGGTTTGCCACAGCAAGCGTCTATACTTACTGGGATTTTGAGTCAAACGGATTGTACAGTCCTGAAAGCAAAGCCGGTTGGGACCCTGATTTTACCTATTCATTTGGTTATGCAGACTGGCACCCGTTCACCCTCGGCCTTACCTATTCCAATTTCGGGGCAAACAGATTTAATCCTGATAAAGATGCCGGAGAAAAACATACAAAATTTGATGAGGGCAGTTATGCACTCAGCTGGAACTTTCTCATTCCGCGAGCTATGGAAGAATTATTCATCGTCCATGAAAGCGGCGGCGTAGCCGGCTCTATTGCCTTCAACCTGACACCCTCATTCCAGAATCTGGCAACAATGAGTGAAGAGTCTTGGAAACAGTCGGTGACCCTGAATATCAAGTACACCATCTATAAATGGTGGTATTTCACTTTTACCCTGTATTACTACCCGAAATCCTGGCACCGGCAGCCCTGGGACCCGGATTTCACTTATGGATTCGGTTATTTCGACTGGCACCCCGGCGCCTTGTCAATCCAGTACAACAATTACGCCGGCAACCGATATCCATGGGATAGCTCAGACGACGAAGGTGCAGGTTTTGATGACGGAGCCTTAACCATCTCCTGGAGCTGGAAACTATAAGGGCTGACACATAAGGAGCATCCATGAAAAGCGCACTTGCCAAACAGCCGCAGCAATCCCGCGGAAAGACGATGGATATAGAACTCTTCCGGGATAAGATTCTCCATTACCTGAAATATACAGGCGGTAAAACATTGCAGGAGGCGAATCCGGAAGACCTCACCCGAGCCGTTTCCCTCGCCGTCCGTGAATATCTGATCAACGGCCTGATTGAAACAAGTGACCGGTACACAGAAAACAGTGCCAAAAGACTCTGTTATATTTCAATGGAATTTCTCGTCGGCCGATCACTGGGCAACAATATCTTTAACCTCGGCATATTTGATCTTGCCAAACAGGCCCTGGATCATATGGGAGTAGACCTGGAGGAAATCCGCAGCCATGAAACCGACGCAGCACTCGGTAATGGCGGACTGGGAAGGCTAGCAGCCTGTTTTCTCGATTCCCTGGCGACCATCGGTATGCCGGGTTACGGCTATGGGCTCAACTATGAATTTGGTCTGTTCCGGCAGGAGATCGCCAACGGCTACCAACGGGAAAAACCGGATCGCTGGGATAGCGAAAACAGTCCGTGGCTCATAAGCCGGCCGAGTGAAGCGTGCATGGTGCCGGTTTACGGTAAAATTGTTCACAGTCTCGATACCGATGAAAATTACAACCCGATGTGGATGGACTGGAAGTTGATAATAGGCGTTCCCCATGACATGCCCATCGTCGGATATGGCGGTAAAACAGTAAACTACCTGCGACTTTTCTCCGCCCGTGCTTCCGATGAGTTTGATATA
>JBFHGS010000125.1:0-14344 GCA_041582995.1 Desulfopila sp.
GGGGCACTCTCATCAGGTTCTGCACTCTCAGCAGCAATTTGTTCCTGACACAGTGTTTTTATTTCTCCAAGTGTCACATTATCCGGGGCGGACTGGATCCGTTCAACCAGACAACGCTCCAGATCGCCATCAGCTGCAACAGCACCACCTGTCCCCCCTAAAAAAAATACCGTTCCAACTGACATTAAAACGACAAACACGTAACGTTTCAAACACATAGCACAACACCAGGCCCTTCTGCAGGGTTCTCACACAATAATTACCTTACGGGTATATCAGGCAAGATTACTTTCCTGCCGAATCCCTTGAACTCCATGTCCGACACTACTTATCCGCAGATTTCGAGGGTATTTCAGATAGGGAAGAATTATTTCATTCTTCCTGCCACCGGTACCATCATACGTCACAGAAACTACAGGAACCCCGGTTTTACTTTCTATTCTGTCACGCATAGCCTCCGTTATAAGCGAAGGACAACACAGACCGGGACTGGTCTGTACAAAAAGAGAAACATCCGGGTAAAACTTTCGAATATAATGAATTTTTAAAATATTATCCATTGATTCCCCGGTATTTTCAATAGATATATTATATTCAGCAAGTATTGATACCGGATCATCACCATACTCATGTTCCGGCTCCTCCAGAATCCGCCCGACAATCCTGGAATAATTTTTTTCAAGACGACTCATAGTTGCCAGCAATGCCCGGTTGGTGAGCATATCAACATATTTCCCTTCGTTAAACCATTTTCGAAAATAGGTGGGAGCCACCATTTTTGCATACTCGCTATAGGGCGTCGTGATAACCTCTCCTCCGTTATCCTCGATAAATCGGATCAGGTCCTGGTTCATCACCGGGTTATCACGAACATACAGATCTCCAAAGAGGGCTACTTTGGGTCTGTCCTGCCGATCTGTGTCAATCCATTCAAATCGGGAAACAATCTCTCGTAAAGCTTCTTCTTTTTCAAGCCTGCCCTCAAAAGCGTCCGACAGGATCTTGATGCTTTTTTTCAGAACACGGTCAGTCTCACCAGCATTGATTTCGTACGGTCGTATTTTACAGGATATTTTACGCAGTATTCCACCAAGCATAAAGGCAAAATACGCATTGATAGCCGCCCGTAATGAAATCTCTGAAAATGAAAGCTGACCGACATACACTCCAGCTTCCTGATACCCATGCTCAGATAGAATCTGTTTGATATGATGAGGGTACATTCTGATATTGCAAGCCAGCGTCGAATAGTTCAACCACAACACACAATCAGCTGGGTTGAGCCGATTGTTTCTGATTGTCTGCATATACCCCTCTGCAACAGCATTGAGGGGAATACACTGCCCGCTGTTATACTTGAGACTCTCCCTAATCGTCTGTTCCGTCTCCTCCATCAATAGTACATCATATCCCTCACGGCGTAATGTTGCTGTAAGAAGCGCGCAGGTTATAGGGTCCCAGTTTGGGAAAACAACATACCTTCTGCTCAGGTCTTTCTCAAGGCGTGGATTGACTGAGTAGTAATCCACCGGCAGAAAACGTTGTGTCTGGTTACTATGATTGCGAAACGAGCGAATAGCTGCCTCTATACGTGTCTCATAGCCAACATTGGAATCATGTTCATCAAGCTGCAATACAAGATACGGTTTATTATGTCTGCCCATCAGAGACTTAAAGTACTCGAGAGTGAAGGAATCAGGAGTGCACATGAATGAAGTGAGAAAAACCGGATAGATGTTTTCTCTGGTCGCAATAACTTCTGTCGCCTCAAGGATGCGCACGGAATGTTCCCAGTGCAGTTCATCCAGTAGCGGCTGGATTGCCGCCACCTCTTCCGGCTCATAGCTCAGCATGTCCTGATAGTAGCATGATATGCCAAGCTTTTGAAATATCCCGGGTATTGACCCATTCATGGACGCTGAGAGAACAGTATATGGACGTCCGACAAAGACGACCTGTATATCAGCCCCCGTTCCCTCTGTATCCTGAAACAGCGCCTTCATACCGGCGTTGCAGTTTTCCTTAAATTGCACTGCCCTGTCATAGGCTGAAGAAACCTCAAGAAAGCTCCAGCATCCGGAATCTAACCCTTGCAGCATGCGATACAACTGCATTTTGGCGTGAAATGAGGTATAAAGATATTTAATAACCGGCCGTAATACCCGGCTTTCCGCATCTACATTTAACGACGCGGCAAGTGTTGGCAAAAATTGCGTATAATAGCAGTACTGCCTACGAACATCCTTTGCTTTTTCTTCAAGATAATTTGGAATAAAGACATAATCAGCCCGATCGAGCAGCCAGGCTACATGACCATGCATCGCCGACATCGGTGCGCAGAATTCAGCTTGAGCGAGATTTTTGCCGTTCTTTAAACCATCTCTGCACCCTTCACTGGTAATAGTCCGTATCCCCAGCAGATCGTAAAACTTCTGCCACATGGCCAGATCTTCCAGCAGATGAACTGCTGCGGGTAAACCGATGAGCGGCCCGCCATCAACCGTCTCTCTGGTGAAATGGTTGATTCGTTTTCGTTCTTTCAGTAGATCAAAGGCCCCCGTATCGATATTCACATAGTTTTGGATCTCGTAATCGCGACCACAGAGAAAGCCGTAGGCAACCTTCGCGCCACGAACCTCAGCAATGCTGATTTTACAATGATTAGTACAGATTTCGCAGACTTCACTTACCACAGGAATCTCATTTCGATACAGATCAAACCCTCTGAATTCTGTAATTTCACCCTTCTCGTCATAGAGGGTCAGTGCCGTTCCCAGCGCCCCCGTCAAATGACAAAACTTCGAGACCAGAATAGGCCGTTTAAGGCGCTGCTCAAATGCTGCGACCAATGCCTTGTTCCTGGCAGTGGCACCCTGAAAGAAGATTGTCGTACCGATATTCTTCTCACTTGCCACCTTCAGCATATAATTCTCTCTCACAGCATGCAGGGCTGAAGCAAGTACCTCATTCACGGTAGCGCCTTCACTCAAATAGTGATTCATATCCCGTTCCATGAAAACAGTACAACGATCACTGACCATGGGGGCCCGGCAATTTTCTGCTCTGGCAGAATACTCTTTCACCGAGCAGCCGAGCTTTGCCGCCTGCTCTTCAATAAATGAACCGGTACCCGCAGCGCAGACGGTGTTCATCGTTGATGATGTAACCCTGCCGTTCTGTAAAGTTGTGAATTTGGCATCCTGCCCACCGATTTCAATAATAGTGTCAACGTCAGGATTGAGCTGGCAGGCAGCCCGTGCATGAGCTGTTATTTCATCCAGTATTGAGTCTGCCCCTATAATACGCCCTATGAATTTTCTGCCGGAGCCGGTAGTACCACTTTGCAGAACATCGAACACCACCCCTTTACTCTGTTGAATCTCATCAACGGCTCTGAAGATCGCCTGAACCGCAACCAGCGGCCTGCCAGCAGTCCGGGTATACAAACCGGCCACCACCTCCAGACTCGTATCCAGAAGAACGGCCTTTGTGCTCGTTGAACCGATATCAACGCCAAGATACACTTTGAGGTTCTCATTCCCCTGCAGATGCCGATACAGATCAACCTCAACTTCCAATCCGCCTGCGGGGGCAGAAAGATACTGCTCTGTGCTGGTAAAATCCGGGTAATCAGAAAGCTGTAAGGTAAGAGGAGGATAATACTGCTCGTTTTGCGTTTCTCTACGTGGCCTGACAAGATCTTGATAATTCTCAACAACCAGTTTCTCCGGTAATTGATCGCGGCTGATAACATCTTCAATAAAGAGATATGCCGCACCGATTGCACCGTACAGATGTCCGAGTCTCGGTATTGTCATGGGAATTGACGTCAGCTCGGTAATATGCTCAGCCACGGCTTTGTTTTTGGCTACCCCTCCGCAAAATATCAGCTCACCTGCAGAGGTATCTGCTCCAACATCATCGCTAAAAAGCGTGTCTACGATATTTCTGGCAAGACCACGGCAAAGGCCGTCACTGATTTCTGCCAACCCATATCCCTCCTGCTGAGCATGTATAAGATCAGTTTTGGCAAATACAGCACAGCGTGAAGCGATTTGCGGACATTCTGCGCTACTGCTTGCGGCAATATCACTCAGCTCCCTGATTCCCTGCAAATTGAGTCGTTTCGCCTGCTGATCAAGAAAACTACCTGTGCCAGCAGCACATGAGGTATTGGTCCGACTCCCGAGATAATGCCCCGCTCTGTCAAAACGTGCCAGGCTGAACTTCTCACCACCCACAACCAGCAGCCCCCGCATCCCCGGATGCATTGCTTTAGCTGCCGCTATAAATGATATCTCGTTATTATAGCGTTTCTCCGCCACAACATCGGCCGGGGTGGAAACTGTTGCCACCACATGATCGATATCATGCAGATCAAGCTCCGCCATCAACTCCCGCAACGCACCGTTAACCTCTCCTTTGTGGAAGAGGTAATCAGTATGAAGAATGTTACCAGCTGATCCAACCACCGCAATGCCGGCAGCCACAGAACCAATATCAATGCTCAGAATCTTGTATTGACCTATCATCAGATACACTTCCCCGTGTCAGCATTAACCTGCCGAAGATACCATCCTGACACTTTAGAGTTTATCGCTAATTTCGCTCCAGAACTGCGCTACTCCGCTTTTCCAGCCATCTATATACACCCGGAAATATTCGTTTATACCTGTAGACGTAACTTCCATAAGACGTTTTTTCTGCTGCTTTTCCTGAAAATAATCACCGAGCACCCGATCCTTTACTGCACTGTCAAAGTCCTGCCAGCCGAGGGCATAGACCAAATCTTCGTAATGAGCTGTTTTCGCCCACGCCACACCATCGGCTTTACCGGAGTCATGGTAATTGCCCTCGCATTGCATTTTTTCAGTGCGCAATCGCTCGACAATCTGATTAAAATCGAGGTCTTCCCTGATACGCCGCTGCAATTCTTCTTTTTTCTGTATAGCATCTGTCACTGCTTCCTGAAACATCTTCGAAAGATTGAAAGACTCTCGCCATTCTTCCATTTTCTCGTGCAGCAAATCAGGAATACTCACTGTTACTTTTTTAGCCATAATCCCCCCTGATTATAATTAGCACATACAATTACTACCTATACGTATCACCTGGCACAATACGTGTCAAACATCTTCAAAACAAAAAGACAGAACCAGTATAGAAGGATTTTTTAATATTTTCATTTTACAAACCCACACACCTGACTACGCAGAAGTACGCGTACGTATATCAGATATATATACGTATCGCTGACAAAATTTAACCACACCGGTATCACGGAGACAAAACCAGCTTTTTATTGCCTCCTGCTACCGATGACATTATGTTAAACACAACTTTCTACGTGTTTTCATGTGTCGAGGAGATAATATGGAAAAAATGTATGTACGACTTTATGCACTCAGTACATGTGTGCACTGCAGGGCAATAAAGCGTTTACTGCAGAAACATAATATTGAATTTGAGTGGACAGATATCGATCTCCTGCCTCAGAATGAACAGGATGATTTCTTCGAACAAACAGCACCTCATAACCCTAAAAAGAGTTTCCCTATCGTAATTATCGGCAATAAAGCCATTGTCGGTGACCAGCGAAAACTCATTGCCAGAGAGCTCGGATTACCTGATGAACCGTGACACACTCTATGAAGCCTTAAAAAAATTTAACGAACCGAAAGGCTACCTCTTCAACCGGGACATGGAAACAACCCTCTTCCTACTCGACGGTCTCTTAACCAATAAGGAACGTTACGGCTATATGGCCTGCCCCTGCAGGCTGGCGCACCAGGATCGGCAAAAGGATAGAGACATCGTCTGCCCCTGCGAATACAGGGAACAAGACATACAGGAGTTTGGCAGCTGCTACTGCGGCCTCTATGTCAATGCGGAGTGGAACGAGGATAAAATTGCACATGTACAAGTACCGGAAAGACGCCCTGCAGAAAAGTGCTGAGTGAAAAACGATCTGCCAGCGAACAACCGCTGTAGCTGACCAACAGCCTGAAAGACTTGCCACCCTACTACTTCCATGCTACAAGGGGTTTTCTATTTCTGCCTGCCGGTTTTTATCCATTTCTTTCTGGCAGATTTGTTTTAACCGGAGCCCCTGATGCCTCACGCAAAGACCCTCCAGGCGTATATACCTTCGCTTGCACTGATACTGGCCATGATCCTCTGGTCCAGTTCTTTTATTGCCCTTAAAATCGCCTTTCGGGGCTACGACCCCATGGTTGTAATATTTGGCCGCATGCTCGTGGCCAGTCTCTGCTTTCTATGCGTAGGCAAGCGCCTTGCCCGCTCACTTCACTATAGATCCGGAGACTACAAACCGATCCTTTTTATGGCGTTTTGCGAGCCATGCCTCTATTTCATCTT
Source organism: Desulfopila sp. (assembly GCA_041582995.1). Taxonomy (GTDB): domain Bacteria; phylum Desulfobacterota; class Desulfobulbia; order Desulfobulbales; family Desulfocapsaceae; genus Desulfopila. Next base: position 6,379 of record JBFHGS010000125.1, read on the forward strand.
CGAGGCCAAGGCGATCGAAAACACCACCGCCTCACAGGCTGGTTTAATTACAGCTATGCTGCCTATACTGGTTATGATTGCGGCATCTCTGCTGCTCAAGGAAATTATAAGCCGCCAGGCTTGGTATGGAGCCATCCTGGCAGTAATCGGCGTCTGTTGGCTTACCGCGGGTTCAAGCCCTTCTGCAGATGCTCCGAATCCCATACTTGGTAATTTTTATGAATTTCTGGCCATGATATGCGCCGCAGGTTATACTATCTCACTTAAAAAATTGACTGACCGCTATTCACCCTTTTTTCTTACAGCGACACAGGCGGTGGTCGGCTCGGTATTCTACCTGCCGCTACTCTTTCTACCCGGTACCGACCTGCCCGAGACATTTCAACCAGTACCCAGTATCGCCGTCATTTATCTCGGAGCGGTGATTACACTGGGAGCATACGGCCTCTATAATTTCGGGCTCAAGCATGTGCCGGCAAGCCGGGCCGCTATCTTTGTAAACCTTATCCCGGTCTTTTCAGTTATTCTGGGCGGCCTCATCCTGCACGAAACGCTTTCCGCCTCACAGTCGGTAGCGGCGCTGGTGGTAATGATCGGGGTGTTTCTGAGTCAGCAACAGCAGAAGGAAGTCTAACTTACTGTCAATGCATTTATTTTTTCTGACTTCTCAGTTCGTTATACTTCTCTTCCGAAAGCGGTTTGAAACTAAACTCAGGTAGCTCTATGAGTTGATGATTTCCTGCTCGTGCGAGCTTTTCAGCATCCTCCATAGCCTTGACAATCTCAGCCCGGGCCTGTTTGGCCCTGTAGTTATCAATCCGCCTCAGATGCGGCCGCTCAACCTTGGCAGGATCGGCCCCAGCCTGCAATGTCTGAATATACTCGCTGGCCAATATCTGATTGCTCATCACCTTTTCTTTCCAGCCCGCATACAGTGGCGAAGACAGACAGAATACGATGAACACTCCCATCAGTAAACGGCAGATATTACATTTCATGAGCTCCCCTTTTTCAGAATATCTTCTCCAGGAGCATGCCCCAGAAGAGGAATCCTGGTCAAAATCAACACTTTTTCACAAAAAACACACAGCCATATACAAAAATAAATTATACCCTATTTCTATACGGTTGCACATGCATCCGCAATTCCTCGCCAGAGAACATTGAGTGCAATCTTACGTGAATACTATAATCATTATGAAACAGAGCGCCGACTTTGACAATTGTACCACTGCTTTTTAACGGACCGGTTATTTCTGCACCTGTAACATCCATTTCTATATCAATATTTTTGCCCAGAAGTTCCAGAGCGTTTTCCGCTCTGGAACTGTGGATATCAAAACTCACACCATTTCTGGAAATATCAATGAGCGAGCCACGAATATACTCTCCGGTTCTGGCACCACCCTCTCCAAGAGGATATACCCGCGCCTTTCCCTCAGCCTTTATCCTTTGAAACGCTCTCTTCTCAATTTTTTTATGCTGCAGCAACTCAGCTGACCGGCACCTCTGCAAACAATAATCGGCAAGTTTCTCACGCAACCCCGGTTGCTTTTCACCCCATTCAAGAGTTTTAGACTTATCGAGATAGCGCAGTCGAACCTCAGTTGCGCTACCCACGGAGAGGGTTGGATTCGAATGGTTGAAAAATGATTCTTCTCCGATGATGTTGCCGCCGGATAACTGGCCAAGCATAACGCGCCGCGTATCTTTTGTGTGAAAAAGAGTCACTCGTCCGCGTTCAACAAACAACAGGCGTGGATTGGATATTCCCTGCCGGATTATCATTTTTCCTGCAGGCACGGTAATCGAACCCGTGCTGTAAAAAAGACGATTCCTTTCTTCAATACTCAACCGACTGTAAAGCTCGTCCCAGATCGCTAGATGCTCATGGTCAATTTTGAGACTTTTCTGTTCTTCGATAATTTCTGCAGTAGACACGATCACAGCGAGCGAAAACGGATAATGATCAAGCAGAAATGCATGCTTCTGCTCTGCTTCATGAAAACGTCCCGATCTCGCCAATCGTATTATTTCCTCCGAAATTTCCTCAACATTTTGATTAATCTCCCCGGACACATCCCTCGCCAACTGCACCATAATTCCCTGCCTGTATTGCTCCAACATCTACACACCAACCCCTCCGGCAATGCAACAATATCGCCGAAGAACCACATATTAAACGTACTCCTTACACGACAACCAACCATTTTCAAAGACCTAAGGCCTGCAAATGAAACCAGCTCAATTACGCATATCTGCTTTTCTGTTTTAAGTTCAGGTAGATCAGAGAGGCGAGAAAAGTTGAGAAAACACTACAATGTGACAATCAAACCCGATTGGGTTATGGCTGATTACGCCTGAAGAAGAAAAACGGTCAGTATTTGATACTGTCGGATATTACGGGTGAGCGAAAAGGCGAGATTTCCACTCGTTTCGGACAACGGCCATGAGACCCGGTGATTGAAGTACAGGATCAAAGGCTTGGGCAGGAAATGACCGTTTCCTGCCCCCACAGTTCTGCTCAACCTTCAGTCATTCATCATGCATTCCGTATCCCTGTGATCAACAGTTACAACTGAGTAAGCTTTTAAAAAGTAAACAGCATGTTTATATGCTCTCATCGTCAGGAACCAGAAGCAACAAACCTGCTCCTGTAATAAATAGCAGCAATAAACTCAATACTCCCCAGCGCGTATGGCCGGCAAGTTGACCGACAAATCCCATCATAAATGGCCCGGTTATGGCCGCGAATTTGCCAAAGACGTTATAAAACCCAAAGAATTCTGCACTTTTCTCTGCCGGTATCAGGCGAGCGTAGTAACTGCGGCTTAACGCCTGAATACCACCCATTGAAGACGCTACTAAAAAAGCGATGCACCAGAATAGAGTTGTTTTTACTCCTATATTTTCCACTGAGGGCAAGGAAAAGCCGATAAGAGTTGCAATCATGTACACACAAATACCGGCAAGCAGCATTGTCCGCGTTGAAAAACGCTCAGCAAGGCGACCGAACAACAGGGAAAACGGAAAAGCCACAATCTGGATAAAAAGCAGCACAGCAATAAGTAACGTGATGCCAAAACCCAGATCTCGCCCATACGCTGTAGACATACTGATAATAGTACCTACCCCGTCAATATAGAAGAAGTACGCGGCAAGGAAGAGAAAAACCTGCCGGTATGCACGAATTTCTTTTACAGTAGCCAAAAGTCGAGCAAACGAATCACGCAGTGGGGTGGCCGAGCAGGCGATCCCATGCGTTTGACGAACATTGCGTATCAGCGGCAGCGAAAACACAAACCACCAGACGACAACAATGCAGAAACCGATTTTTACTGCAGTAACAGGCAAACCTTCTGACATCCCGGCAGACAGAATCAACCCGATAACTGCCAGAAATGGAATGACGCTGCCGATATACCCCCAGGCATACCCTCGTGCTGAAATCATATCCAACCTGGCCGGGACTGTTACATCAGTAATAAAGGCGTCATAAAAAATATTCGCGCCAGCCCAGCCTACTCTCGCCAACACAAAAAGTATCAGGCAAAGCATCCACTGACCTTCGCGAACTATCGGCAGGGCCGACGTAAAAACCAAACCGAGCACCAGAAAAAAAACACAAAACACCTTTTTCCGGCCACGATAGTCCGCCATAGTTCCGAGAATTGGAGCCAGCACGGCAAGAATGAGGGAAGCCGCTGAATTAGCAAAGCCCCAATTCGCTGTTGAGACAGCGGCCGGGAGTTCGCTTGCCGCGTAATCTTTAAAAAAAATCGGCATGATGGCAGTCACCATAACCAGCACAAAAGCTGAGTTCCCCACATCATAGAGCACCCAGCTTCGCTCACTCGTTGTCATTTTCCCCTGCGTTTTCAATACTCCACCATTTTCCAGATACCAGACCTGCCTGCTGTAGAAAAATTTATAGTGCCATCACTCCCCGGACAATAGAGGCCTAAGCCTGGATGAAATCAGGCTAAAGGCTACAATCACTCTACAGGAATTACATCTGAAATGTCAGCGATTATCCTCTACTGCACCACAGAAGGCCCGGAATATGTAGTCGCCGGACAAATCCCGCATCCGGATTTGAAAAAAACAACAGACAACGTCAAAAAATTAACAAAGACTGTCGACAACGCATTTTGCTTAAGTTATCTTATTTACAGGAAAACAATACGTTTATCCATACTGTAAAACACATAAGGACTCCCTGTCCCACATAAAGGAGATACGGCATGACTGTGCCATCCCAACCTTTTACCCACGAAGTCCATCTCAATCTGAATGTGCGCGGACTGCCTCTTTCTCCAACTCTGGCCATCAACGAACTAAGTAAGAAACTCATAAGAGAAGGTCACGATGTCTATAAACTGGGCCTCGGACAATCCCCCTTTCCTGTTCCGGAGCCGGTCGTGCAGGCACTTCGCGAAAATGCCGGGCAAAAAGACTATCTCTCAGTCAATGGATTAGAGGAATTACGGCAGGCAATCAGCACCTATTTTCGCCAGAAGCATGAACTTCACGCGCAGTGGCAAAATATCCTTATCGGCCCGGGTTCAAAGGAGCTGATGTTCCTTCTTCAACTCGTTTATTATGGTGATCTGGTCATTCCGATTCCAAGCTGGGTTTCTTACGCTCCCCAGGCGCATATCATTGGCAGACCGGTTCGCTGGCTGCGTACCAGTGCAGAGAACGGTTGGCTGATAACTGCTGATGATATTGAACGACTGTGCCAATCAGACCCCACAAAACCTCGCATTCTCATACTCAACTACCCGAACAACCCGACAGGTAGAAGCTATCCCGATGATATGCTGAAAGAACTGGCAGAGACTGCCCGTAAATATCATCTTATCCTGCTTTCCGATGAGATTTACGGCGAACTTCACTTTGAGGCTGCCCACACTTCTATTGCCCGGTATTACCCCGAAGGCACCATCATCAGCAGTGGACTCAGCAAATGGTGCGGTGCCGGAGGCTGGAGACTTGGAATATTTGTATTCCCTGAACAGTTGCGTTGGCTGCAGGAAGGGATGGCCGCCGTTGCCAGTGAAACTTTCACCTCCACAAGCGCTCCTATCCAGCACGCGGCCATTACTGCCTTCAAGGGAGGCACATGGCTTGATAACTATCTTACCGACAGTCGCAGAATACTCAAAGCCCTCGGTCTCTATATGCATAAAAATCTGCAGGAGACCGGTCTGCTTATCGCTCCGCCCGAAGGCGGCTTCTATCTTTTTCCCGACTTCACGCCCTTCAAAGACCTTCTGGCCGCAAGGAACATTTATGATAGTGAAACGCTGTGCAATGTTCTACTGGCAGAGAGCGGCGTTGCCATCCTGCCGGGAAGTGCCTTTGGCATGGCTCCGAATGAACTGCTGGCCCGACTTGCTTTTGTAGATTTTGACGGGGCAAAAGCCCTTGAAATGATAGCTGAGCTTCCAGCAACCACTCCAGTTTCAGATAAATTCCTGATACGTTACTGCCCTGCAATGACAACAGCAGTGGAGAAGATTTGTACCTGGATAAAGAGAAAAAATGCCTGAGAAGCGGAGCCTGAACAAAACATCCGGCTAATCATAGTCTCTCAGGGGCTAAAAAATACCCTTTATGATACTTTTTAGCCCCTGAACAGTGTACAAATGTATTTGATCAAGATACACTATCGTTAGTATTTTCAGACATCTCAGCCTGCCAGTCAAATGCATCACAGTCGGCTGAACAATTTTTACCAGCGGTAATAGTAATGAATAATGTGCTCGTTGTTGAAAACGATCAGACCATGCTCCGGACACTTACCGGATGCCTCAGAGGCCAGGGAGGACTGCTGAACTATATCCCTGCTGCAAATAAGGTCCAGGCACGGGAACTTCTTCGACAATACACGATTGATCTGGTCATAACCGCAATCCGTGGCTCATTCTCAGATGGGTTTGGACTTTTAAAAGAGTTGACCATAGATTATCCGGATATCAAGGTTATCGTCATGACCAGCACCACCAATCCCCTTTTACGGGCTCGACTCAAGCGTTATCCCTCTGCAGTTCTTCTCGATCAAACACGCGACATGAGCATGCTCAGCCGAAGGATCTTCACCGAACTGATGATAGACTATGGTGGCCATATCCGTGGCATTAACCTTTCTTCATTCCTGCAGATGATTGAATTGGAAAGCCTATCCTGCATCCTGAAAGTTTCAGCCAAAGCCAAAAGTGGTGTCCTCTGGTTGCAGCATGGCGAACTGATCGCTGCACGTGCTGAAATAACAACAGGCCATGAAGCAGCACTCGAGATAATATCCTGGAATAATGTTGTCATCGATATAGATTACACACCAAGTGACATAGAGCGTCAGATCTCCACACCGCTCATGATGCTTATCCTCGAAAGCGGTCAGCGTGATGATGAAAAGCAGAGTAGCACAACAAACAGCCGGGCTTATGAGCGTCACGACCTGGTCGTTGCTCTTGATTATGATATAAAAAACAACATCCATCATTGTACCCTTAAAGACATAAGCTTAGGTGGAGCATATATCGAAACTGACCAACCACTTGATCATTCTCAGAAAATAAGAATCACACTCACATCGCATGTTATGAAAAGCAGTTGTTCTGTTGATGCCAAAGTTGTACGCACAGACAGTCAGGGCACAGGCATCCAATTTCTACCGGAGAACCCTTTCCAACGCCAGATGATTCAATCAATCATCAGCGGCAGTCTCAGGTCTCATTACACTCAGGATTTTGAGCAGGAAAAGCCAACCAGTGTCGTGCAGCTGCCTCATCCGACGAAATGATACTGCTCCCACCAAGCGTGAATTTCCGCTGTACAAACAGCTTTCCTGTCCCCCCCCTGTTTAGGGATATCTTTTTCTGGTAACCTGTTTCTTTCTCTAAACAATCCTCCGGCCGTTGTACTCTGTAACTATACGGCTTAACCGTTCCATGTTTTTATGGAGATACTTTCGATGATTCGAGCACTTATATTTGATATGGACGGCACACTGGTCGACTCTGAAAAGCTGCATTACTCGGCATGGCAACAGACACTGCTCAATCAGGGTATTAACTCCTTTCCCTTTGAAACATTTTTGCAGTACATCGGTTCAAGCAACGAACAACTTGCAGACGACTACATCATCAGTCATAAGCTGGGGATACGAAGAGATTTTCTGGTACGAGAAAAACAAAAAATCTATCTCGAGATGATCCCCGACATAGAGATTCTCCCCGGAGTTCGGGATATTATCCATCGATTTCATGGTCGCATGCTGCTGGCCATCAGTTCCTCATCGCATGTCATTGAACTGAACCAGATCCTTAAAACTCTTGATTTAAATAGTTATTTCGATCATATCGTTGGAGGAGATATGGTCAGCCGAAAAAAACCTGATCCCGAAATTTATCTCCACACCTGCAATCTTCTCAGGGTAGAACCTGCTGAATGCGTTGTATTTGAAGACTCTGAACCCGGAGTCACCGCAGCCAAAGCCGCTGGAATGATTGCTATCGCTATCCCGAATACCCTGCTGCAGGATGCAGACTTCTCCGCAGCAGATACAATCATCAGCCGGATAGACCTCGCTGATGAACACCTCCTCCAGCAACTTAACGGGACATCCACCCCATGAATTTCTGTTCAAACTGCGGCAACACAATCACCACAGCTATACCGGCAGATGATAATCGGGAACGTTACTGCTGTACCCACTGCGGCATGATTCATTACCAGAATCCCAGACTGGTTGTAGGCTGCATTCCGGAATGGCAGGATACAATCCTACTCTGCCTGCGGGATATAGAACCTCAACGCAATCGATGGACTCTGCCTGCCGGCTATCTGGAGAACGGCGAAAGCGTACAGGAAGGCGCTCAACGCGAAACCTACGAAGAAGCCCGGGCAAAGGTTATTGATCTCAAACCCTATTTCATGGCCGACCTCGTACGGATCAACC
>JBFHGS010000126.1:0-14228 GCA_041582995.1 Desulfopila sp.
ATCTGCCCCCCTACATCATATGCAACTACCCAAAAAGAGTGCCTTTATTTTTGGTCATGAGGAGTATGGTATCAGTTTTAATGCAGATGACTACGAGAACATTCACTCCTTAAAAGTTCCGCAGTATGGCAGAGTTGAAAGTCTTAATGTCAGCATAGCCGCATCAATTGTCATGTATGAATACGTGCGGCAGCATGGAAGTTGAGCATTATCTGAAAATAACTTTTCAGATAACCGGGCCGGCCCTGAGATTCTGTTTCCAGACACCTGTTTTTACCAGCGCTCTGCAAGAGCGTTATCTATCACATATTGTTTACAATTTTTTAAGATCTATACAGCATTAAGACTACAGTTGCGCATGACGACTTCTCAATCTACACTCCTACCCCCTCACATGTTTAAGCTGAGATTCAGAGGTAATCAGAAATCAGAATTGCGTTTTACATATCCATCCAGGCAGGAAAGCGTACTCTGTATTCATTGATTGCATCATACGAGAGTGTGCGAGTCACAACATCGGACTCGACTTCACATTGCAGAATAACTTCGCCCTGCGGATCATAAATAGAGCTGTTTCCTGGATATTGAAGACCATTGGCATCAGCGCCAACCCGGTTCACACCAGCGATGTACGCCTGATTTTCTATTGCCCGGGCAACAAGTAAAGCGTCCCAATGGTGCACCCGTGCTTTCGGCCAGTTCGCCACATACAATCCCAGATCATACTCCTTGTTTACGTTAGCACTCCAACCTGGAAAGCGCAGATCGTAACAGATAAACGGCCTGACTTTCCAACCATTGACCTCAAATATCTTCTTTTCAGTTCCTGCTGTATAGATATCGTTTTCTTGAGCATAGCGAAAAAGATGACGCTTATCGTAACTCTCTATCCTGCCCGTGGGCGCAACCCAGATCAACCGATTATATAATGATCTATTTTCTCTAACAATAATACTGCCGGTTATAACCGCACCCAGTTCTGCCGAGGATTGCACCATCCACTCTACAGTCGGTCCCTGCATAGATTCAGCTAATGTCTCTCCGTTTAAAGTGAAACCTGTAGTAAACATCTCCGGTAAAATTATGAGATCTGTTGTTCCACTCAAAGGCTCTAAAACCTCTGAGATACGGTTGCGGTTAGCAACAGCATCTTCCCAGATAATATCTGTCTGAACCAAGGTTACCCGTAAATCAGCCATCATGTGTTTTACCTCAATAATACATAAAAAGATCTATTCTTCGCTCTGAGTGATGAGTGAGACCCAGTCCACATCAGGACGATATCCTGCAATGACAAATAATTGATCATTAGGATACACCTCTATATCCTCTCCGGGATTCATGAGGATTGAACCATTCTCATCCCTCTTGATACCCACCAGAAGCGCATGGGCATCCATTGCGCGCAACATTTGTCGAACACGCGGTACCCCGATTCGCTTATCGAAACCCGGCCAGGCCTGCACTGAATAAAAGGTGTCCCCCTGCCGACTGTCCATAAGCGACAATACCACTTCGGAAAGATCAGGGTTGGATATTTCCCGCGCAAGCATCAGGTCATTTAGTCGGGTGATCACCCGAATTCGATGATAATGCTTTCCATCAATCATTCGATGTGCAACCCGCACCTTATTAATCCGCTCAATATGCCTGATATTTAAACGATCACGGATGTATACGGTGGTAAAAGCTGATCGGTTCAGTTCATCCACAGCTAAAGCCGTTAATATGGTTTCTTCATCTGTATAACCGTAAATGATAACACACTCAGCATCCTTGACACATGCCCTTCTCATGACATCATCTGAACTTATGCTCCCACGTACATATTCTATATCATCACCAAACGGGTTTTCATCGTATGCATCAGAGCAAACAACCATATCGGTTCGACAATAAAAAGGATCGTTGCGAATCTCAGATAGAAGCGTATCCACTTTCTTCTTTGCACCACCACCTAGAATCACGATGTGATTCTTCATATTCAACTGCTTTAAACCTCTCACGCGAACTCTCCTACGCTCTATAAGTTTATCTGCCCCGGCCCCGATTGCCGTGGCCATCAAACCGATGCCGAAAATCATATCAAATAGTGCTACTACCTGCCCCGGTATGGTATGTGGCACTATGTCACCGTAACCGACAGTTGTCGCCGTCACAAAAAACCACCAGGTACCTTTCCAGAGCGTCTTTGCAATTGTCTCCTGAGCAAATGTTTCGTAATCAAAGAACAATAGCAATCCGGCCGAAAGCACATGCAATGTCAACAGAATGGCTATAATACTAAACCAGTCATATCTCTTGTACAGATACCTAATTTTCCGAAATAAAAGCAGATACATCGTTGTTTTCCCTTAAATAGCCAGCAATGCGTATTAATCTATGTCTGGACAGATCACGTACATGAAGCATGTATACTACTGATTTTCACAGGAAAGATCTTGAATTTTATGCACATTCATAGTGGCGTATGTGTTCTGCTGCTCAAACCTTTCGGCCCTGCATGACCATCATACACAAGAAAATCAACTGGCAGTATTACACAGCTGAACAAGGGGAAATGGTAAACGAGTCAGCCCCTCCGACCCAACATACAACCTGAATCGGAGGGGGATATGGATAAAATCAGATATTACGCATCAAAAGAGACAATAATTTCCTCTCTGGACTTTCGCCATTTAGCAGCACTCAACTCCAACCCCGGCTTTGCATATCCGACCGACAGAAGAAGAGGAACCCAAAAGTTATCCGGGATATTAAATGCCTCCCGTACACCTTCATGGTCAAAACCATCCATCGGATGACTATGTAACCCGAGTTCTATAGCTGCATACATAAGACTCATTGCAAAAAATCCGGTGTTCTTTGCGGCAAAAGCCAGGTTAGCATCAGCACTCCAGTTATACAGCGACTGTGCAGCATTAAGAAACCAGTCACGCTGCTCCGGTTGCATCGCCCCGGAATCGAGCATCTGTTGCCAGTTCTTCTCAACCGTAACATGCCCTTCCTTCCAACCGGTCTTGTCGGCCAGCACAATCAATACGACAGGTGCTTCCACAATTTTCGGCTGGTCCCATGCCAGTTTTTTAAGCTTTTCCTTGCTCTCCTGATCGCGCAGAACAATAAGATTCCATGGTTGCAGATTAAAACTGGATGGAGTCCTGGCTGCCAGATCAATCAATTCCCCAAGCAGTTCTTCACCTACTTCTTTTGCAGGATCAAAAAAGTTAATCGAGCGCCGTTTTTCACTTATCTCACGAAAGTTCATTTTGCCTCCAGTATAATGAATCAACGATATATTACATCGGCCGGTTCTTCAGTCTGATCACTTCGTAACGCACAACCTTTAACCACCACTATCAACTCTGTCGGGAGAAACTCTACAGATATGCTCCCGGCTAATCGTTTAATGTTAAACTATATCTACAAATACATATGTCAAGAATGGTGTTGTCTTTTACAATGACCCTTCCGGAAATAACAATAATGAAAAGAAATTACACGACAGAGTATATCAGCTCAGGGTTTCACCGGCCAGATTATTGCGTCAATTGCCGTCGCAGCATATCGATATGCAATCGTAAACTATACAGTTCCTGGTCATATGACAGAGGCACTTCAACTTTTCGAACTTCATCTTCCATTCTGTCGAGTTTCAGCAACCCCAGCTGCCTGCTCTCGTCGTCTTTCACTGTAGACTCAAGTTCGTGCAGTTCTTCATACCAACGATAAATTCGGGAACGAACGCGCCAGGTATACACCGGCGGAAGCACCTTGATTAACGGCAGAACCAGAGCGAGCAAAGGTAACAGCATCACCTTGAGCCGATCAACCAGAGTGGCGGCCCAGAACGGGAGATATTTCTGCAGAAAAGGAGGTCCGTTTTCAAAATACCTTTTAGCTTCAGGACTTAAGGGAAAGTCAAGATTCTCAGGTTTTGGAAACAGTCCATAGCCTGTCAGCAGCGATCCCGCAGTATGAACTGAATAAATAGCCTGCATCAGCTGATCAATCAGAGCCGGATGAAGAGTATCTCTGATAACAAACGTGGCTGATGGTGCCACCATATGTATCTCGTTCGCAGGAACATTTCGCACCATATCCACCACACCTTCGGGCAGTGTCACATGGCTAAGATAATTATGCAGGCGACTATATGCTTCAGCCCGTTTCAAATTCATCAGCCTGAATTCCGGAACGGAAACAAGTTCTGAGATTATCGGTGTTTCCGCCTGGGTCACTATAAAAATAGCATCGATATTACCCGCAACCAGAGCCGCTTTACCTTCAAGAGCTCCAATAGGCACCAGAGTCACCTTCGTTTCATCCAAGCCGTTATCGGCAAGTAACTGCAGCACAACTGTTCTGGTGCCGCTCCCGATTGGACCGACTGCCAATCGCTTCCCGGCAAAATCCGATATTTTCTCATATGGTCCAGTCTCGAGGGTAAATATCCATAACGGTTCCAGGTAAAGGCTGGCGAGTCCATGCAGATCCGGAAACTCATCACTGGTGCCCACGCCTCCCTGAACAAAGGCACCATCGACTTTTGCCTCCCGTAAAAGGGTAAGATTTTCAACCGACCCCGATGTCGGCACAATGTTAAGCTCAATCCCCTGTCTGGCCATACGTTCTTTGTATTGCAGAGCGAACTTGTGATAGGCACCATTTTCACCGGCAGATGCTATGGTGAGATGGTAGGGCGGAGCCGGCTCGACAAACTGATACGCAACCAACAGAATTATCAACGCCAGCACAAGACCACTGCCATAGACCTGTAGATAATTTATGACTCTTCCTGACGAACCGTTTCGCTTGTTCACAGATTTTTTCATGATTGTCCGGGATAGATTTTCTGATGAGACTGCGTGACTATAGTAAAATCAATCTTACTTGTTTATATACAACGCGAATTAGACTTACAAGAGTACAATTTTTCTATTTCCTCTCAATTTCTATTGAAAAATCATTGCATATAACGCAAAGAGCAGATAGGATATTCGACCTTTCACAACTAATGGACTTTTTTATTTCTTACCGCTTTTTCTTCAATTAATTCTTCTCATCAGACTTATCCCTGATTTCACAGAGGCTGTCGTGGAACTGCTGCACAATCATATTTTTCTGCTTTTACTGGTAACCCTGCTTGGTGCCGGACTTGGTAAATTACGTTTTAAGTCCTTTTCTCTCGGGTCTTCAGGAATCATCTTTATTGCTTTGATATTCGGCCACTTCGGCTACACCCTGCCCGCTGACTTCCAGACGCTTGGATTGGTTCTTTTTATTTATTCAATAGGCTTACAGGCAGGTCCCGGTTTTCTGCACACGCTCCGAAGCAGAGGTCTCAAACTGACGATAGGAGCAATGGCGATCATCGCTATCGGATTCGCAACAGCCCTCGTTGCTTCATGGTATTACGGTTTCAGTGCCAGCATCGGCGCAGGACTCTTCGCCGGCGCGCTGACAAGTACACCCGGCCTTGCTGTCGCTGTTGAAATGGCAGGCAGTGAAGGTGCTCCTGCTGCTTATGGACTAACCTATTTTTTCGGGGTTACCGGTGTTATTATTTTCATCCAGCTGTTACCGAAGTTTTTAAAGGTCGATATTCAGCAGGAGGAAGAAACTGAAAACGAAGAAATTTCAAAAGCTAACCTGCCCTTTACTTTTCACCATATCGAGCTGACCAACCCCAATATATTCGATAAGAAAGTTAAGGATCTCCACTTAAACTCCATTGCACCGGTAGTGATTACCCGATTACTGCGGGAAGGTGCGGACGAGCCTGTACTCGTTGGTGGTGAGACGGTACTGCGCAAAGGTGACCATCTGCGCATTGCGGGAAGAGAAAAAGATCTTGAAACAATACAGATTTTTCTTGGTCGGCCAATTGATCAGGAAATCCAATTCGACCGGGCACTGGAAAAAAAATATATCGTGGTTTCAAAACGTAACGTAACCGGTATGAGCCTGAAACAGTTGAACTGTCGCGAGGTTTTTAACGTGCAGTTAACGCGGGTAACCCGTAACGGAATAGATCTGCCAGCTACCCAAAATCTACGTCTGCATATGGGGGACACCGTTCATGCAGTGGGGAATAACAGATCTCTGGCGAACGTTACCAAAATTTTGGGCGATAACGTCAAAGAATTGTACTCCATTAATCTGATTCCGATTTTCATCGGTCTTCTATTTGGTTTTCTCATCGGAAAAATCCCCCTCTACATCCCCTATGGCGGTACTTTCTTTCTCGGCACCACCGGCGGCGTACTGGTAGCAGGTATTGTGCTCAGCAACATCTACAAGACCGGACCCTTCATCTGGGAAATTCCCAGCACAGCCAACTCATTTATCCGCGAACTCGGCTTGATCCTGTTCCTGGCAACCGTCGGCACCAAGACCGGTGCGACTATTCTTGAAACGTTGAGCCAGCAGGGATTGGACCTCTTTATCGCCGGCATCGCCGTAACTCTTATCCCCCTTATAACCTCGGTGCTGATCTGTAGACATATCCTGAAACTCCCGTTCCTCAGGATGCTTGGTGTCATGACCGGCTCAATGACCAGCACTCCAGGGTTAGCAGCAGTGAGTGACCTCTCCGATACGCATTACGCCTCTTCTGCTTATGCAACCGTCTACCCTGTTGCCTTGATAGGTATGATTCTTTTCACTAAACTTCTGGTGCTCATTCTGCAATGAACACCAGAAGCATCATACTGCCAATATATCTAACACTTCCTTACACTTTTCTATTGCACGCTGATCGATAGATACGGCCTCAGCCAGGATTTCTTTTTTAAACTCCTCATCGCGAATGCCTTCCATATTGATCAGCACGTTCTGATATGCTCCCCAGATACCGGTTTCGAGCGCACGTGCACCCACCTGCGTATCTGAACGAGAAGCCGGGTTTCCGTATCTGGCAACAAGACAAAGGGCATCCCATGCACTATCCCCCAGGCGCATAGTGGTCAGGGGAACCTTAATAGCAGTTTTCAGCCCCGACTGCATTTTCGCTGTACGTGCTTCCCGTTCCAACTCGGTGCTTTTCGGCATCCGAAGTCCTTCCATATACTCATTAAAAGCAGAGGTATCAGCATCTATCATCGGAATGAGTTTCTCTGTGACTTCATGCAATACCGGGATAGCCTCTACCATCTGAGCCTGAACATCCTCAAACTTACGAACACCCCAGGTAAGCTTTGCCACCATTGCGCCGAGACCTGAACCCATTGCAGCAATTGCTGCTGAAGAGGAACCACCGCCAGGGGCTGAACTGCGCGCAGCAATTTCTTCTATAAATGAACGTACAGTCATATTGACCAACGGTTCATCGGGAGTTTCAGCCACAATATATTCAATGATTTTTTCTTTTGGATTGAACGGAGCCACCGAGTTAAGCCCCATACGTTCAACAGCCAGCCGAATTTTCTGGTCTTCCTGATAGATAAACAGCTTCTCTTTGTCTATATAATAATCAGCTGCCATAAGCATTGCTTCCAGCGGTACCACCCCGACAATTTCCGAACCGGTTACCGCCACATTTAATGCTGCAGCCTCCCTTTTAACCTCTTCGTAAAGTACATGAATCGGTGTGACATGGTAGTCATTTAAATTGACCGTCACCTGTGCAAGGTTGTATTCATCCACATACCAACCCATGCCTTTCACTTCCTGCAGTTTCCCGGGTTCATCAGGTCCACGCCCTGCCTCACGCAGGTTTAAAGCTATACGATGTGCATGATTGTTGCTGCCGAGGATATTCACATTGTAAGCAATCAGAAACTTCCTGGCGCCAGTTGCGGTTATCCCCCAGCCCGGGACAAAATCCCGGGGACCGAAATCAGGCCGCCAACGCTCATCTTTCAAACGTTCTGACAACCCTTCATATTCGCCAGCCCGAAGATCTGGCAATTTACGACGATAATCATGAACCGCCGCCTCCTCATAAAGGTAGAGCGGAATATTTAATTCCGATGATGCTCGCTCTGCAAATATCTTCGCCACCGCAACACATTCGGCCATGGTTACATTTGCAACCGGTACAAAAGGACACACATCCATTGCCCCGAAGCGTGGATGCTCTCCGCTATGCTTTCGCATGTCGATCCGCGCTTTCGCAACCTGTGCCGCAGCCAGCGCGCCCTCAATCACGCTTTCCGGATCGCCGACAAAGGTATAGACAGTCCGGTTCGTTGATCGTCCGGGATCAACATCTATAAGCGTACAACCATCTGTGTTTCTGATAGCAGCCGCTATCTCTTCTATGGTTTCGGTGTTCCGGCCCTCTGAAAAATTGGGCACACATTCAATTATCTTTTTCATCTCTGCTTACCTTGTTGTTTGCCAAAAGCAATCATATTTTCCAGCGACCTGTCAGGCGACGAGCTCGCCTTTTTTATACACCTGCAAAACCGGAGAAACACCTGCATGATAGGCAAGAATTGCCGGAGATTCTCCCTCTAGCAATACAAAATCAGCCTGTTTTCCAACGTCTAAGCTACCAACCCTATCTGCCAGCCCAATCGCATAAGCAGGATTCAAGGTAGCCCCGACAAGAGCTTCTGCCGGCGTCATATGCATATTGAGGACAGCGAGACCAATAACAAATGGCATCGACTCTGTATAACTTGAGCCTGGATTGCAGTCAGTGGCAAGTGCCACAGGCAGACCGTTGTCGATCATGAACCTGGCTCGCGCATATGGTTTTCGTAAACTGTAGGCGGTAGCCGGCAATAAATTTGCCACGACACCTGCTGCAGCCATTGCCCGTATATTTTCATCGCTTGCTGCCAGTAAATGGTCAGCCGAACTGACCTTTAGTTCAGCCGCAAGAGCTGCACCACCCAGATCGTTAACTTCATCCGCATGCAGTTTCACCTGCATACCAAGATGTTGTGCAGCACGTAACAGTTTGCGTCCCTGTTCAATCGTGAATACACCTTTTTCACAAAAGATATCGCAGGAGCGGGCAATTCCCTGCTCGTGCACTGCCGGCAGCATATCTTTAATTATGTGTTGTATGAATGCTTCCGGATCATTTTTATAACTCTTAGGTATTGCATGGGCCCCCATAAAAGTGGCAACCACATCCTGCACACTCTCTTCTGCGAGGCGGCCTATGACACGTAACATTTTCAATTCATTTTCTGTATCAAGTCCATAACCACTTTTAATCTCAAGCGTGGTTGTACCGAACGTTAATGCTGATCGCGCATGTCCGCTGGTTACAGCATAGAGATCTTCTTCACTTGCTGCAGATACAGCTTGTACTGAAGACAGAATGCCGCCTCCCTGCTTAAGGATTTCGAGATATGGTGTTCCTGCAAGCCGCAAATCAAACTCGGCCTCCCTTCTGGCTGCAAAGCACATGTGGGTATGCGGGTCGACAAATCCGGGAATAAGCGTTTTGCCACCAATATCAATACGCTTTGCGGTTGCAGCAGCCGGTAAACGCTTTACCAGCTCAGTTGCATCGCCAACAGCTGCAATCAAACCGTTTTCAACGAGCAATGCGCCTGCCCGGTAGTTGACCATCTGCCCCTGCCCGACTCCGGCACACGGTCGGCCGCCATCTACCGGAGTGTATATATTTGCATTGTAAAAGAGTTGTAGAGACATACTTCTACCTCAGAAATAAATAAAACAGGCTTACGCCCGCTGAATATCTGCAAACAGATCAGAAACAGAAGAACGTATTTTCGACTCATCTGTCTGATACGGGATTGTGATCTGATCACCATTGCTGTTCTCCCGATTATAGGAAACAGCGACTTCCATAGCATTCGGATTTCTAGCCCAGTTACGACGGGCAACACCACCCATAACGTCCCATGACATAGCGGATCGAAGAATTATATCTACCCGCTCACTACCATCGAGCACCATCCCGAAACCACCGTTAATAGCTTTACCGATACCGGTGCCACCACCATTGTGAAGTGCAACAAGAGACATACCGCGGGCGGCATTACCAGCAAAGCAGTGTGTGGCCATATCTGCACAGACATTACTGCCGTCATTGATATTTGCGGTCTCCCGGAAAGGCGAGTCTGTTCCACCAGGATCATGATGGTCACGCCCTAAGATAATCGGCCCGACATTGCCATTCCTCACCATTTCATTGAACTTTAATGCAATAGATGCACGCCCCTCAGCGTCCGAATAGAGAATGCGGGCCTGGCTGCCTACAACAAGCTGATTTTTTTTCGCATCACGGATCCATATGTAATTATCGCGATCTTCCGAGCGTCTCTCCGGATCAATACATGACATTGCAGCCGCATCTGTTTTTTCCAGATCTGCGGGATCACCACTCAGACAAACCCAACGGAACGGCCCATAACCATAGTCAAAAATCGGCCCCATAATGTCTTCAAAATACGATGGGAAAATGAATCCGTCTCTTTCATCAATACCGTTTTTCGCGACTTCGGTTACTCCGGCATCGTAAACCGCCTTCAGGAATGCATTGCCGTAATCGAAAAAATATGCACCCTGATTATGGAGTTTCTGCACTGCTGCTATATGTCGCTTAAGACTTTGATCAACCAGTTCTCTGAACTGATTTCTATCTGTTGCCAACAACCGTGTACGTTCATCAAAACGTATACCGGCTGGACAATAGCCGCCATCATACACGACATGACATGAGGTCTGATCAGATAGCAGGTCAACTTTATATTCAGTGTCAGCCATATACTCGAGCAGATCAACCACATTACCATGATAGGCGATAGAAAGCGGTGACCTCTCAGCTATTGCCCGGCTTGCCAAATCAAGAACCTCGACGATATCATCCGAAACCACATCAACCCACCCCTGTTCAAGCCGGGTATTAATACGTGAGATATCTACTTCAGCGGTGATTGAGACAGCTCCACAGATCTTTGCGGCCTTAGGTTGTGCACCGCTCATACCACCAAGCCCTGATGTAACGAAGAGTAGCCCCTGCAAATCACCATCAGCAGCAACATCGCACATCTTTCGCCCGGCATTCAAAAGGGTGTTATAGGTGCCATGAACGATACCCTGCGGACCGATATACATCCAGCCACCAGCGGTCATCTGTCCGTAGGATGAAACACCCATCTGCGCAGCAATCTCCCAGTCATCAGGGTTATCATAGAGTCCGACCATCAACCCGTTGGTAATAATTACCCGCGGCTGGTCAGGACTCGATTTAAAAAGTCCTAAAGGATGACCGGACTGCATCACCAGCGTCTGCTCATCAGTTAATATCTGCAGATATTTTTGTATCAGCCTGTACTGCATCCAGTTTTGGCAGACCGAGCCTGTTTCACCATAAGTAACAAGTTCATACGGGTACAGAGCGACATCGAAATCGAGATTGTTATCGATCATCAATTGAAAGGATTTTCCAGCAAGACAACGCCCCTCATATTGGTCCACCGATTTTGCCTGGATACGGCCTGCCGGTCGAAATCGATAACCATATATTCGACCTCTAGTGCGAAGCTCCTCGAGAAATTCTGGTATCAACAGTTCATGATGTTGTTCGGGAATATACCTGAGCGCGTTTTTCAGAGCGACCTCGGTCTGCACCCTGGTCAAACGAAAACCTCGGTCAGGTGCACGCCGAATGTTCTGTGCAAACACAGGCATCTCCGGCAGTTCATCATCTATCTTCACTTTCATGGCATCAGCCACCTGACGATTTGTAAGCATCACTCACTCCCATAGTTGTATTCAACTGCAAGTCAGACGAAACAGCACTATCCCGTCGCAGACAAAAACAGTTTATCGTATCATCTTAGTATCACCAGATAAGATTATCACTTCAAGCTTGTATATACAAGTTGATTTATCAACGCATTTCCACATACACTCGTATTTATTAAGTTAGAGCTGGCTTTACGGCTATTTCAAACAAATCAATTTGCTTGATGTTACGTTAGATTGTATATACAATGCACGAGATGGAGATCCGAGAATAGCCATTTGTCCTATGTCGTCATTATATCCGAAGATTAACGCTCGCTGATAAGGGAGCAAAGGGAGGTTTCGACATTACATATCTGGCAGCAGAACACATCTCTAATAACTTAATATATTGGACTAAATTTTCGTCACACAATACAATCCCAGCAAACCCATTTAAACATCCTTCAGACAGCAGAGAAAATGTATGCGTACTCTTCAGATAAAACCGGGCAAACTCACACTTCAACAACTCAGAACCGTCTCCAGAGAACAGGTGACTCTCACCCTCACGCCGGAATGCAGAGAGCGGATTGACCAGTCTGTCTCATGCGTCCAGAAACTTATCCAGAGCGGACGCGTAATATACGGAATAAACACAGGTTTCGGCTTGCTCGCTCACACGCTCATCCCGCATGAGGAACTTGAACACCTGCAGCGGTCCATTGTTCTTTCTCATGCAGCCGGCGTTGGCAGATTAATGGACGAAGCGACCGTTCGGTTGCTCATGGTTTTGAAGATCAACAGTCTTGCCCGCGGCTATTCCGGCATACGCTACGAAGTGATAGAAGCCCTTATGCAACTTGTAAATGCGGAAGTATATCCCTGTATACCGATCAAAGGATCTGTCGGCGCTTCGGGAGATCTGGCTCCGCTGGCGCATATGAGTACGGTACTTTTAGGTGAGGGGGAAGTCCTGTACAAAGGCAGACGTCTGAGTGGCAGAGAAGGTCTTGCCCTGGCAAACCTTGAACCGATCAACCTCGGGCCCAAAGAAGGCCTGGCTCTCCTGAACGGTACCCAGGCCTCAACCGCCCTCGCCCTTGAAGGACTTTTTGCTGCAGAAGATCTCTTTGCCGCAGCAGTAGTGAGCGGCAGTCTCTGTGTCGAAGCAGCTCTGGGCAGTCGCCGCCCGTTTGAACCTATGATTCATGAAGTCCGTGGACATCAAGCCCAGATTGATGTGGCAAGCGCCTATCGCACCTTGCTCCAGCACAGTGAAATTGAAATCAGCCATAAGGATTGTGAAGCTGTTCAGGATCCCTATTCACTCCGCTGTCAGCCACAGGTCATGGGTGCCTGCCTTACCCAGATCCGTAACAGCGCTGAAATACTGCTCACAGAGGCAAATGCTGTTTCTGACAACCCCTTGGTTTTTGCGGAGTACGAGGATATTATATCCGGCGGTAATTTCCATGCTGAACCGGTTGCAATGGCTGCTGACAATCTGGCTCTTGCTATCGCCGAAATAGGTTCTCTTTCGGAACGGAGAATGGCACTTCTTATAGACAGCAACATGAGCAAACTTCCGCCTTTTCTTGTAGAAAAAGGAGGGCTCAACTCAGGTTTCATGATTGCCCAGGTAACCTCTGCAGCACTTGCCAGCGAAAATAAATCCCTGGCCCATCCAGCCTCAGTTGACAGTTTGCCAACATCTGCCAACCAGGAGGACCACGTCTCCATGGCCACATTTGCCGCACGACGTCTTGGTGACATGGCAGAAAACACAGGCAATGTACTTGCAATCGAACTACTCGCCGCATGTCAGGGCGTTGACTTCCGCGCTCCCTTAAAAAGCTCGGAATCTCTGGAAACAGCAAAAGGGCTTGTGCGTGAACAGGTACCGTTTTATGATCAGGATCGCTATTTTGCTCCGGATATTGAGAAAACATGCAACCTTATCCGTAGCGGCGATCTTAACTTCCTCATTGAGAAATCACTGCTTCCCAGTTTTTAAGAAGGACATTTGCATTCATCATGAACAGCGCAGAATCAAACCGGGTACCCGGCATGTCGACAACGTCACGTCCCCTGTATCAGCAGGTTAAGGAGTATATCCTACAAAAAATCAACAGGGGGGAATGGCAGGCCGGGGGAAAGATTGATTCTGAAGCTGAGCTGGTAGCCTCCACTGGTTTTTCCAGAATGACAATCAACCGGGCCTTAAGAGAACTGACCGCTGAAGGACGTCTTACACGTATACAGGGCCGGGGTACATATGTTGCGGAAAAAAAGCCGCAATCAGCATTACTTGAGATTCACTCAATCGCCAGGGAGATACGTGAGAAAGGCGGTGTATATTCATGTGATATTCACCTGCTGCAAGAAGAAAAGGCCCGCCCCGATCTTGCCTTCGCCATGTGCCTGGCTCCATATGCGACAGTTTTTCATTCTGTTATCGTCCACAAGGATAAAGGTGTACCCATCCAGCTCAGCAGCAGATTCATTAACCCGGCTGTTGCTCCTGAGTATCTGCAGCAGGATTTTACAACCATCACTCCAAACGAATA
>JBFHGS010000127.1:0-14221 GCA_041582995.1 Desulfopila sp.
GTAATATTTCTTAGCAATTTCGGCACACAGCAAGGCACGAATGAAGGAGCATAGCAACGCTATGTAACTGAATGAGAAACGAAGTCAGTGTGACAAAAGGGCTGGAAATATGCGATAGATTAAGCTTTACAGAGCACTAGAATCTTCTTCGTCCTTTACTCATCACGGTGATGCAAACCTCAGAGCAAAGGACGATGGTTTCTTTTCAGGTAAATACCGACAGGTAAAGAACATGCTATTTGCAGACCTCGGCTATGAGAATGCCCTTACTGCAATGAACGAAAGGGCCGCAGATGCATATGCAATTTACACCTCACCCCCCACTCCTTACGCCTTACCCGAGCAACCAGACCCGTCGCTCCAGCAACGCACCTTTTTCACCGACAGTTATCAGGTGGCCGGAAATTAATAGGCTGGTATTGTGACCGATTTCCGCTTTCCCTATCCAAACTAACTGAGTCGGCAATCTGAGCCTATGTTCGGGTAAACACGCAAAGTCGTCTAAAAACGGTTAACAAAAAAATCCCGGCAGATAAAATATATCTGCCGGGAATCTGACAAAATAATGAAACAAACCTAATAGAGCAGAAATTAGAGAATCTCGACTCTCTCAATCTGCCATTTTCTGATGTCATCATACATCTTATATTCCATATAACTCGTCAAGGTCAGAGTGGCCTTTTCTCCGGCCTCAACATGACCGTAAAGCCGGATAACCTTTCTCTTATAGGCATTCTTATCTATCGACTGCAAAATAACTTCCACTATACCTGATTCGTCTGTGGTATTATTTATATCACACTTCAGTAGAAACCAGGCATTTTCCGTACTGGCAAAATCCATTTTCTGTAAGGTGATATTCTCAAGTGCCAGATGTTCGGTCGTCGCCGGAGACGCAGTGACAAAGAGAAACGAGAAAAGAAGGAGGGGGAGTGCGCGTGCAAATAGCTTTTTCATACATAATCCTTTACGTCTAATATTATATTGTGCCAGGCATCTGCCGGGGATTCTTATCAGGTAAACTCTAGGGCGGGTCTTGCAGCAACTTCAGCACAGCTCCACACCAAACGTCAAATAGTATAATATTCAGATTTTCTCTACAACATCGAATATTCAGACCATATTCCAGCCTGCCACTATCAATGCGCAAACTCCTTGTAATCCGGATATAAAAAAAGGGAGGTTTCATAAAAGAAATCTCCCTTTTGTGTTACATACAATTCCTGTCTGATTTTACACCTGCCATCCCTTTGAATGGCTGGTACGACCTTGCTTGTCGATGACAAAACACTCGGTATCAGGCTGTGAGTTAATGAACTGAACGCCTGCTACCGGCTCCATGACAAAAACACTGGTTGCAAGTGCATCCGCATCCATTACTGAAGGTGCAATCACTGTTACACTGGTAGACAGCTGCGGGGAATGTCCTGATTTTCCGTCGATGATATGATGGAAAACTTTCTCACGATCATAGTAGACTTCGTAATTACCTGAGGTAGCAATTGCCCCATCTTTCATGGTAATCACATCCGGGAAGTCTTTGGACTTGTTTGGATCCTGAATCGCAACAGTCCAGGCGCGACCTTTCGCGGCGATACCACTTGTACGTATATCACCACCGGCATTAATGAGGTGGTTGACGATACCGTGCTTGGCAAGAATATCGGAGGCACGGTCGACGATATAGCCTTTGGCAATACCATCGAGAGTGATACCCATATCGCTGTGGGCAAAGAGTACGTCACCACCCTGAAAGCGAATCTTGTCGGTGCCGATACGCTGCAACATCTCACTTACTTCGCTCTCGCTCGGCTGTTTCCCAGCTGCAAAAGAATCTTTATACAGGTCAATCAAAGGCTTTACGGTAATATCAAAAGCACCGTTTGTTTCTCTGTTATAGTAGAGAGAACGCGCAACCAGTTCCTGCACCTCTCGTGGTGGAGCCACAATCTTGCCGTTGGCGTTCAGTTCGCCAACCGGAGAACTTGTCTCAAATCGGGTCAGTACACCATTTAAGCGATCTATTTCTTCGAAAGCGAGACCAATTGCATTCTCTGCCTCATCACGGGATGAGTGGATAGCAGTCATGGCAACATAGGTCCCCATCGCAAGACGGGTTTTCGTTACCTTATATTCACCTTTGCCAAAAAGAAACGCTTCTGCCTTTTCAGCCGGCAGCAACGCCGCAGATGCAGCACCGAGCCCGAGCAGACCGGACAGCTTTAAAAACGATCTTCTTTTCTGATCACATACAGTCTTGGAAGTTTTCATATCTGTTTTCAATCCTTTTATATGTAGTGTTGACCCGGGGTAGAATGACAGTACCCTCAATCAAGACGTTTGAAGATTTTAATTGTGAATATATACTCAATATTTCATTGATTAACACTATTCAATCAACGCCTGACGAAGGAAAATGACATCCCCCGGATGGACACTCGTTAGCTGGCCATCTTCAAGCCGCCTGCGACGTCTCTGGCGATGACCTGCCGTCCGTCGTAATTTCGGAATATATCGCGAGGGCATTTGCTCACACAAATTTCCTCACAGCTCGGACCGTAAGCAATACATGCCTTATGATCAATTTTAATAATACTATTTTCATACGTAACAGCGTCAGCAGGGCACACTTTAACGCAGAGCTTACAGCCGATACAACCGACACCGCAGACAGTCTTGACGTCTTTACCCAGATCCTTTGTAGAGCATGGTACCCACACCCTGGCTTTCAAGGTCTGCAGTTCAATGATCGCTTTTGGACAGGTCTTGACGCAGACACCGCAGCTAACACACTTGTCCGGATTGACTACAGGAAAATTTTCTACCATCTCGATGGCGTTGAACGGGCAAACATCTGCACATTCTCCAAGACCGATACAGGCGTACTGGCACTTGGATGGTCCGCCGAAGCCGAGATTGGCAGCGGTACATGACGCAAAACCGATATACTCATGTTTATGGCTGACCCTGCCCTCTATACGAGAACAGCGGACAACGGCCATTTGATCTTCCACTGCCGCCATCTTTTTACCGGTCAGTTCAGCAACTCTGTTGGCTACCGCCTCTTTACCAGGGAAACAGAGGTTGGGAGGTACGTCCGGATCGTTGACTACTGCAATCGCATAGCCTTCACAACCCGGATAACCACAACCACCGCACTGGGCCATAGGCAATGACTCCGTGACCTCATGGATCAGCGGATTCACCTCTACCGCGAATTTATTTGCCGCAATGGCCAGACCTATCCCGAAGAATAGACCGATACAGCCAAGCAGAACAACACCACCTAACGCTATTTTTAATAATTCCGGATCCATATTGCTACTCTCACTGTGTTATCCGTTAATCTTGTATGATCCCGAGCCTAAAATACCTGCAGACCAGAGAACCCGAGAAATGCCATGGCGAACTGACCGGCAACAATAAACGCCATCGGCAGTCCTTTAAAACTCGGCGGGATATTTGCAAGCTCAAGACGCTCACTTACAGAGCTCATGAGATACAGGGCCAGGAGGAAACCGCCGCCAGCTCCGAGGGCAAGCATCAAAGTTTCGAAATAATTGTAGTTGTTGTCCGCGACAATCAGGGGAACAGCAATAACAATACAGTTGGCGATAACCAGAACCAGGTAGACACCAAAAGAGTTAAACAATACCGGATTCACTTTTCGCAGGATTGTATCCACCGCCTGTACCGTAAGTGAAGTAAGGCCGATAAAAATAACAATCTGCAGGAAGTTGAGGTTGAACGGCACCAGGACAAACTGGTAGAGAAACCACGCCATGGAGGCGGAAATCACCATAACCAGGGTAAATACCACTCCCATTCCTTTAGCTGTGCTCTTTCTTTTGGCGGTACCAAAGAAGACGCAAAGTCCGAGATATTTGGTGAAAACGAAGTTCTGAATCAGCAGCGCCGAGATCATAATCGAAAACAGATATCCCAGATATGACTTGGCCACGGTAAACTCTGTCTTCTCCTCACCTGTGAGCCCCTTCACCGATACCACATGAGTCTGAGTGGTATTAAGCGGGTCGTTGAACTTCAGGGAGACGGACATGGCATTATCAGCCACATCAGCCGATATAAGCGGCAGCCGGATATCAGGATCAGTTTCTTCAAATACGGTGTACTTCTCAATATTTCCTGCTACAGCAGGATCAACCGGACCGGCGAATTTCACGACAATCTCATTGTCATCGCCGAAACTTTTGCCGGTAATGAAATCAGCAGCATGCAACCAACCCGGCAAAAGCAGCACCGCCAGCAGTACAAAGAGAAGTTTATGTAATTTTTTCATGTTCATGAGGTTATCCCCTTCTTTCGCTTATAGCCGGCTTCGATCCAGTTGAAGAAGGCCATCATAAGACCTACCACAAAGAAACCCGCACTTGGGAGGATGAAGAACAGCAGCGGCTTGTAACCAAGGATATCATAGCCGAGAATCATACCGGAACCGAACAGTTCTCTAAAGGCACCGATCACACACATACCGACCATGAAACCAAGCCCCATACCTACTGCATCCCAAAAGGAATCACTGACCTTTTCCTTACAGGCGAACATCTCAAGACGCATGGTTATGATGGCAAAGGCCACGATCAGCTTAACGAAGATACCCATTTTAGCATATGCACCGGGCATATACGCAGCCAACACCAGGTCAATTACTGTAACCCAGGTCGCAATAGTCAACGTATAAGAAGGAATACGGATACGCGGATGGATATAATCCTTGAAGGCTGAAATGGTTACACTGGAAAACACCTGTACAAAAAAGACCGCGATACCCAGCATGATCCCGTTCATGACGGTGGTGGAGATACCGACAGCAGGGCACATGGACAAGGCCAGCCTGAAAATCGGGTTCTCACTTAAGATACCGCGACTAAGCAATTGTGAAATAGACTTATCGTTTGCCACGTTACTACCTCTGCTTTAGTTTGAGAAGGAGACAGCAATCTGCTGCTCTTTCAGTACGGAATCGAGGGTATCCAGACGGTAGGCAAATTTCTTAGCGATGCCTTGCAAACCTACGGTTACCGCTTTGGTAGAGATCGTCGCACCGGTAAGTGCGTAGATATCCTGCTCCCTGTACTGGTCCATCATTTTTTCAATCTCCGCTTCAGCCACCTTGCCCTCAAGCGCTTTCTGATACTCACCCGGCAAAGGCTCTTTGATAACTTTAAGAGACTTCAGGATATCAAAAGTCTTGCCATCAAACTGATTTTTGAAGTAATCCTGCTCGATTTCAGCACCAAGACCCGGATCCTCTTCATGTTCAAGCACTTCAAAACCCAGCATGGTGTATTTCGGATCAAGCGCAAGCATTGTATGGATGAAGGTCTTGAATCCAGGGAATTTGCCGCTCATCAGATAGGCAATGCGGGTACCGTCGTCAGTGACGATAATAGCCTGCTCTGCAAAACTGATATCCTTACCCGGTCCTATTGCTGCAAGTATGGCAGCGTTACGACTTTCCAGCTCAAGCACCTTGTCTTCTTCAGCCTCAACTGGTTTCTGCCAGGCAAGTTTACCATCGAGATCAAGAGCTACAAAAATAAACGGGGCTGCTCCGCCATGAGCACCTGGAACCAGATAGCCTATAAATTGCTGACCTGCTTCCGCCACAACATAGCGATAAATCTCATGCATGGAAACGGACTCAGGTGGAGGATTCGTTTCGCTGTATCCAAGCAGAGAGTACATGACATTCTGCTCACGCACGTGCTCATTATGCTTCTTGGCCTTGTTAGTGATAATGAAGGTTGACCCCATAACCACCGCAGCCAGCAGACAGGACACTGTCAGCCTGAACGTGATATTTAGTATTTCCTTCATTTGTCACCTCCCACAGGGCCGGCAAACCGCTTCGGTTTACAGAACCCATCAATTACAGTGGCAAGCGGGTTCATCAGCAGAATGGCATAACAGATACCTTCCGGGTAACCGCCTTTAAGCCTGATCAGTACCGTGAGGGCACCAATACCGACACCGTAGATGACGCGACCGATCGTCGTCGATGGTGCGGTAACATAATCAGTGGCCATAAAGAAGGCACCGAGAATCGCGCCACCACTCAAAATCGCCAGCAATGGATCGCCGGTAAAGAGCGTATCGCCACCGAAGGCAAAAGTGAAAGTGGCAATGGAGCCAAGCACCGCAACCGGGGTATGCCAGGTGATGTATTTCTTGTAGATGAGGTAACCGCCACCAAGCATAAGCAGGAAGCCTGAAGTCTCACCGATACAGCCCGGACGCCAGCCCAGAAAAAATGATGAGTACAAGCTTGCACCGGAACCGAACATCTCAGTAAAGGCTGCCATCCCCTGCTCTTTCATTACCGCAAGAGGAGTAGCGGTAGACACCGCATCGATACCACTACCGAAGTAGCTGAAGATCGCCATCCCATCAACCGGTGCCAACCAGGCAGAAGTCATTGCTACTGGAAAAGTTGCCAGCAGAAATGCACGCCCCATGAGCGCCGGATTAAAGATATTGAAGCCGATTCCACCAAACAGGTGTTTACCGATATAGATGGCCATAACAGCACCAAGTACCGGCAGAAAGATGGAAACGCCGGGTGGAATAACGAAGGCCATCAGCACACCTGTCAGTACGGCACTACCATCAGTGATGGTGACCGGTCGTTTCAGGGCTTTCTGGCTTACATATTCCACCACAACGCAGCTGATTACTGAAACCGCGGTGATGATCAGGGTCTGGAATCCGAAAATAAAGACCGACAGGAACAGCGGCGGCATCAGGCAGGCCACCACGGTCCACATGATTTTTGCGACCGTTTCATTACTCTTCACATGAGGTGAAACGGAAACGATCCACTCTCTGTGCGCAGATAATGACTGGTTCTCTGGAACTTGCATGTCGTTGAAGACTCTCCTTGAACTCATTTATAACTCTACATGTAAGCGAAAGAGATGCTCACATATCCAATTCCTTCCGAGGCGGGATAATTACCTTTTCGCCTTCATCTTGGCCAAACGGACAAACTGCACAAGCGGCCTCTTAGCCGGACAGATATAGGCGCAGCTACCACATTCAAAGCAGTCGAACACACCAAACTTCGCTGTATTTTCTGCGCGATTAGCCTCAACATGAATGCCAATTTCCTTCGGTTCTAATCCCATAGGACAGGCTTCAAGACACCAGCCACAGCGAATGCAGGCTGAATGCGGAGTGGTATCAATCTCGTCTTCTGTCAAAAAGAGAACGGAAGATGTGGTCTTGGTCACCGGAATATCAAGGCTTGAAACAGCAAAGCCCATCATCGGTCCACCCATGATAATTTTGGCCAGCTCCGGCTTTACACCGCCGAGATACTCGACAATATCGCCTATTTTGGTTCCGACCTTTACCAGCAGATTGGCAGGCTTATTAATACCTTTACCAGAGATGGTAATTACCTTTTCATACAACGGTTTGCCATACACAATCGCATCACAGATCGCTGTTGCTGTGGATACGTTCTGCACAACCACACCCACAGCTGAAGGCAGGGCCATAGCCGGAACCTTACGTCCTGTCAGCGCTTCAATAAGCTGCTTTTCAGAACCCTGCGGATATTTGACCTGCAGTCCCTGTACCACTATTGAACAGTCAGCGGTGGATACAGCTTCAGCGGCTCTCGTCATCATCTCAATGGCATCAGGCTTGTTAGACTCAATACCGATCTGGCATTTAGCTACACCCAGAATCTTCATGATGATTCTGGCACCTTCCACAACCTCTGATGCATGCTCAAGCATCTGCCGGTGATCTGCCGTTATGTACGGCTCACACTCCGCTCCATTCAAAAGAAGCTGATCTATCTTAGCGTCTTTGGGCGGTCTGAGTTTAACGTGAGTAGGGAAGCCGGCACCACCGATACCGATAATTCCGGCATCGTGCACTTTGGCAAGCAGCTCATCACCAGACAGTGAAGTCCAGTCACTTTTTGCGTACTCAACCGGTGCAGCATCGTGGTTAACGGCAATGGTCACAGACGGCGCTGAAACCCGCATGGGGTGCGCCGAAGTGCCGATTGCCTTGATTGTTCCGGCAACCGGAGAGTGCAGTGGCACACCAAGGCCCTTTTTGACCTCGCCGATCATTGCCCCCTCAGTCACTTCGCCGCGTTTCGCGACAGTCGGGGCACAGGGCGCACCGATATGCTGGCCGAGGATGATCTCAAGTTCATCGGGTACTGGCATACGCTCAATAGCGAGCGCTGCAGTCTGTCCCTTTGCTTCGGGCGGATGGACACCGCCTTGTAAAAACGTCAGTAAAGATTTCATAGTATGCAATTACTGAAAGCTGATTTCTGCGATGCGGACACCGTGTGGCACTCCCGCATCAGGTTCAACGCCTTATCGACAGCCAGATCAGACAATGCCGCCGTACTGTTTCATAAACTGGATACGCTCAAATGCTGCTGGATTCTCAGCATTGTGATAGCTCAATTTGCCACGGAACTCATGTAAGCTTCCAAAGGATTTCTCCTCCATCCACTTCTCGAGTCCCTGGAGAATTTCGCCTATCCGGCCTGCTCCGTTTTTATATACGGTGGAGACAACCTGCACTGCAGCAGCACCAGCCAGCAACTGCTTGATAACTGCTTCACTGTCATGTATGCCGGTAGAAGCTGCAAAATCCTTTTCTACCCGACCGGACAGTAAACCAATCCAGCGCAACGACTCAGTGATTTCTTCAGGAGTACTGAAAATTGGAGCCGGGCTCAGGGCCATCGTGTTTATGTTTATATCGGGACGATAGTACCGGTTAAACAACACGAACCCCGCAACGTTATTGTCTGTTGACCAGGCAAGCCTGGAGACAAGATTAGCAAGCCCTGCAGAATATCGGCTCATCTTCAGAGCAACAGGAATGCTGATTTTCCCGCATATTTTCTCGAGAATCTCGAAATACAATTTTTCGGTATCCTCACCTTTCTTTTTCGGATCGCTGGGCAGCAGTGAAACATTCAGTTCCAGCGCATCAGCTCCTGCTTTCTCAATAGACTCTGCAAAGCTTGTCCATTCACTGCTTGAAACACAGTTAATACTGGCAATGACTGGAATATCAACCTCATTCTTAGCATCTGCAATAAGAGACAGGTACTCTTCCACGGCATTACCGCGGGTGTAACCACGGACATAATCGAAGGCATCCGGGTAGTCGGTATGGTAGCTCTCCATATTGCTGGCCAGCTCCGCCTCAATCTGCTCCTCAAAGAGCGATTTCAGGACCACGGCGCCGGCGTTGTTGTCTGCCAGCTCCCGGATCTTCTTTACCGAGCTGGTCAGTCCGCAACTCCCGACGATGACCGGATTCTTCAGTTCCAATCCAAGGTACTTTGTGGAAAGATCTTTCATGGTATTCTTCTCGATTTCAGATATTCAATACTCAATTTCAGGTGAATTCTCTCTGCCGGATTTACAACGGACCTTGCTCAACGGCATCGCTCCTGCCCGTGGGGCAGATACGAAAAAGCCAGGTTCAACTGGTTTTCCGTAACAAAAAGCATGCTGAAAAGCAAGTATAATAGCCTTCAAACCCTTGCCTATCAGTCAATGCAGTATTCCAATACAGACAAGAGCCAATCTGTATTTTCAAAACAAACTCTTACTCACGCTACCTCTTAGTCAGCTGTTCCGGCTCCATCTTTTCCAACGCAACTGAGTAATTTACGTTGCGGGATAGACTCTTCAAAACAGTTTCCTGACATTGTTCCCATTTATAGAAACCTGGTTTTCATGCTGCCACCACATATCTTCTTCCGTACACCGGCACAAAGATGTACTATTTACCGGACTGCACTGTGCCGATATAATGCAATGCGTCTAAAACAAAGCATATAACCTCGGTAACTGCGTATTTTCTCAAAACAGGTCAAGGTATGAAAATTAAACCAATGCTACTAAAACCGCCCGGAAACCAGCTTAAGATATTGTTCTGTAACATAATACAAAACACCTGCATCTCTACAGGAATACGTTAAAGGTCATTCGATATTGCTTAGCAAATGCACATCCCGCACAAGCTATTTAAGCGACACTTTTTACCTTAAATCGCAGCTTCAATGTCAAGCAGTTATACTTCCTAGATTAATTTCAATCAAGCCGAAAATGAACCCTCATCGCCTAGAATCTAAAAGCAAGGCAAATTGTGCAACTTATGCGTGCGGTAATTTTTTTAAGAATCTTTTGATGTCAATCAACCCGATCTTTGTGGTACTTTGCGGTGCCTTCATCATCAGTTTCTCCGCTGTCTGGGTAAAACTGGCAGGTGTGCCTCCGACGACATCGGCATTTTACAGGGTGTTTTTTGGTTTTCTATTTCTTTTGCCGATCACACTCTATTCCGGTGAGCTCAAAAGATTCAAATCTTCCCAGATCCTCCCTATACTGCTGTGCGGCACTGCCTTTGCTCTCGATCTTTTCTTCTGGCATGCAAGCATTCTTTATATTGGTCCGGGCCTTGCCACCATTATTGGTAACTTCCAGGTCTTTCTGATGGCAGCATGCGGCTACTTCTTTTTCAAGGAGAAGCTCAAAGTACGGTACATTTTCTCATTGCCCCTTGCTTTCACCGGCCTTTTTCTCGTCATCGGCAACAGTTGGCAAACTCTTTCTGCCAACTATAGACTCGGAATATTCCTCGGGATCATGACTGCCGTCTGCTACACCTTTTACCTGCTGCTGCTCCGCAGGATACAATCTGAAAAAAACGAACCGACCCGCTTCACCCCGCTTATGCTGATCTCGCTTAGCAGTGCAGCCTGTCTCGCAGTGATGATCACAATTTCCGGAGGCTCATTCGCCATCCCGACTATCTCCGCCGCAGCCTTTCTCCTCTGTCTCGGCCTTCTGAGTCAGGCAGTCGGCTGGTTACTCATCGCCAACGCTCTGCCGAAAATACACGCATCGTTTGCAGGTCTTATTCTCCTTTTGCAACCATCTCTCTCCTTTGTCTGGGATGTGCTGCTCTTCTCAAGGCCGACGTCTGCGCTCAACTGGTTCGGGGCAGCTATCACCCTACTGGCTATTTATATGGGACTTACCGGCCGCGCACGCAGATAGACGATGAGACCATTGCAAATATTGCAGGAAGATGTATTGTTTCCTGTACATTAGACAGTGTTAACCGCTGCCTGCTGCAGCATAACCACAACCGACACAGCAATATGAACATGAAGATAATGAAGTATACTGATGCACCTTCCCACGATTTTGACAATGAGGTTGCAAAAGGCGTTACCGGCCGCGTGCTTATCGGCAAAGACGATATGGCCGACAACTTCTGCATGCGTATCTTTACCCTCGCTCCCGGCGGTTTCACCCCTCGCCACTCCCATGAGTGGGAACATGAGATTTTTATCCACTCTGGTACCGGGCGTGTATATAAAGATGGTGAATGGAAAACCGTCACCAGCGGCACAGCAGTGTTTATTCCAGGTAATGAAGAGCACCAGTTCATGAATGGTGGAGCAGAGGATTTTGTATTTATCTGCCTCATCCCATCCGGAGTTAACGAGATCTGATTATCGCTCGTCCCTCTGTTGCAGTGTTTCGTGAGTAATCTGACAGAAGCGGTTATCCGGCAATTTTCATACTTGCCGGTATCCGCTGTCCTCGACCAGCTGACAGCCGCCCTGAAGAAGGGACATGCTGTACTCAGCGCCCCCACCGGTTCTGGCAAAACGACGCTGGCCCCTCTTTCCCTGCTGTGTGCACTCCAGTCTCAGAACCAGAAAATCATTGTTCTTGAACCGCGCCGGATAGCCGCCAGAGCCGCTGCAATCCGCATGAGCCAGATGCTTCAGGAGGAGGTCGGCACCACAGTTGGTTACCGAACCCGATTTGATTCAAAAGTGTCTGCGGCAACCCGAATAGAAGTTATCACAGAAGGGATACTTATCCGGAAACTTCAGCAAGATCCTGAACTTGCCGATACATGCCTCATTATTTTTGATGAATTCCATGAACGCAGTCTTCAGGCAGACCTAGGCCTTGCTCTCTGCCTTGACCTCTGCGAATTACGTGACAACCTGCATCTACTTGTTATGTCTGCAACTCTTGCAACAGAAGAAATCTGCAAACTTTTATCAGACGCCCCATGTATTTCCGCAAGTGGAAAAAGCTATCCGGTAGACATCTCGTATCTCCCGCCGCAGAGGCAGGACAGCCCCATTCCCCGTCAGATGTATCAAGGCATACTCCACGCCTGGCACCAGACCAGCGGAGACATCCTGGCTTTCTTTCCCGGAGCCGGAGAAATTCACACCTGCAGGCAAATGCTGCTACAGCAACAACTCAACAATACGCGTATTCTCCTTCTGTACGGCAACCTCAGCTATCAGGAACAGGACAGAGTCTTCTCCACCCACACCGGACAACGCCGTATTATTCTGGCCACTCCCATCGCCGAGACAAGCCTCACCATTGAAGGCATTTCATGTGTGGTGGACAGCGGCTATTTCCGCAAACCGATCCACGACCATGCCAGCGGCCTCTCGCGCCTTGCCCTCTCCCGCATCTCCCGTGCATCGGCCGAACAACGTACCGGCCGTGCGGGCAGACTTGGCCCGGGAAAATGTTTTCGCCTCTGGTCAAAAGAAGTCGAGCATTCCATGCTGCCGCACACTCCTCCGGAAATTATAAACGCTGATCTCAGTTCACTGGTTCTCGAACTCGCTCTCTGGGGCGTAACAGATCCAGAACAGCTTCGCTGGCTGGATACACCAAGGCAATCATCATGGAATAATGCAACAGGACTGCTACAGCAACTATCACTCCTTGATGACCGAAATCATATTACTCCCACAGGCCGACAGGTCGCAGCCTTACCCGTGCACCCACGGCTCGGCGTTATTCTGGTACAGGGCAATCGTCTGGGGATTCCCGTAACCGCCTGCCTGCTTGCTGCCGTACTTGCCGAACGGGATATTTTCAAACACACTGATCAAACTGCAGACATTGAAGAGAGAGTACGCGTCCTTGCAGACCTCAGCTCATCACATTCGGGCAAAATCCCTTCCTATGCCGATCACCAGCTCTGCCGCAAACTGCTGGAGCAGGCTGCACAGTGGCAAAACATACTATCGACCTCACCGGAAGGCACTTCAAAGACGGAGAAAAAGATCCACCGCCAGGACCTCGGTAACCTGCTCGCCTACGGCTACCCTGACCGAATTGCCATGCTTCGCTCCGGAACCAGTCATCGCTATCAACTTGCCAATGGCCGTGGAGCAGAATTGCCTCCTGCCGACATATTATCCGGTACTCCCCTGCTTGTCGTTCCACAGGTCGATGCCAGACAAGGCGACGGGCGGATATTTATGGCCACACCAATCAGTGAAGCCGACGTACGAGCAAACCATCCTCAACTATTGCATGAGCGGGAAAACATTTTTTGGGACGAAGTGAACAGACGTGTAAAAGCGGTCTCTGAATGTACCCTGGGTGAACTCATCCTGCGAAGCAGTCCGTTGAAAAAACCGGATCACGAAAAAGTCAGCGAGATCCTCCTGCGGGGAATCCAGAGAAATGGCATTGACCATCTGCCATGGAGCAGAGACGCCCGCGAGTTACAATCACGTATATGTTCACTCTCGATCTGGCAACCGGAGAAGTGGCCCGACCTGAGCGACGATACCCTGCTGGCTGATCTTACCTGGCTTTTGCCATATTGCCAGCATATGAGCAGCCTTGACGGACTGAAAGCCCTCAACCTCAAAACGATCCT
Organism: Desulfopila sp.; assembly: GCA_041582995.1. Taxonomy (GTDB): domain Bacteria; phylum Desulfobacterota; class Desulfobulbia; order Desulfobulbales; family Desulfocapsaceae; genus Desulfopila. The sequence continues at coordinate 13,744 of JBFHGS010000127.1, forward strand.
GCTCTCCCGCTTAAGCTGGGAACAGCAGGTACAGCTGGAAAAGCTCGCCCCCGGCCACATTCAGGTTCCGAGCGGATCACGTATCCGGCTGGATTACACTCCCGGCGAGTCACCGGTGCTTGCGGTTCGGTTGCAGGAACTCTTCGGCCTGACTGACACCCCAACTGTTTGCAACGGCAGTATCACCGTCCTCCTGCATCTCCTCTCGCCAGCCAGACGCCCAATGCAGGTGACACGTGACCTCAATTCCTTCTGGCGCAATACCTACCCGGAAATCAGAAAAGAACTGGCCGGTCGCTACCCAAAACACTATTGGCCGGAGAATCCATTGGAAGCAGAAGCGACTTCGAGAACCAAAAAGAAGATGTTGCCGAAAAAATCTTAACAAAGACGATCTGTAAGCATAAATCCAAGTTTTTATAGATAGCCACCGGCGATCATCCTGTCAAACCTGTAACCGATGAAAACATAGTACTCA
>JBFHGS010000128.1:0-14084 GCA_041582995.1 Desulfopila sp.
ACTCCTGAAAATATACCGATAAAAGACTCGTCGCAACGCTATACCCACTGCACCGAAAATCCCGGTACAGAAAAAGAGAATCGATTCATGACGCATGAGATTCAGGAGAGAATTACTGCCTGCAGCCACCATGGCATATTTACGCAATGCTGATTGTGATTCATCAGCTCCGAGTTTTTTAAGATCTACTTCCTCTTGTGAACTATCCATGAAAACCGTATTAAAAAGATTACCTGTAAAACAGGTTATTTAAGATATAGCTACTTCGCAAATATCTGGATGACTATTACCATAGCATCCAAGATTAAACGTTTTCACATCAGCAAACAACTCCTAATCTATTGAGGCGAATGACCTTTCAATATAACGACGTTATCGCGGGCTTGTAACGTATACCGGAAACACGATGATTATCATCACGGGTGTAGAACGATCTGCTCATCTACAACCCGATAAAACCCAATACATTAGACTTGGCGCAGAGCACATACTGCCTGTCAATGGCCTACATTCACTACATTGTAACAGTATGTACATGCCTCTTTTCAAATTGACGTTTCCCTTAATACGTTGTAGTGAGTTCTATTAAGTTATTTCAGATAAACACAAAACATTATAAGGCTGAGCATTATGATTCTTATACAAAACGGTGATATCTACTCACCGTCTTCTCTTGGTAGAGGCGACGTATTGATTGGCGGGGGTAAAGTCCTCCACATCGCAGAACATATTGATCAGGCAGGTTTGCCGGGAAATAACGAAATCATTGACGCAACTGGAAAAGTTGTCGTGCCCGGATTCATAGACGGCCACCAACACTTCACCGGTGGTGGCGGCGAGGGAGGATTTCAAACCAGTACTCCCGAGATGCAGTTGTCGATGAATTTTGACAATGGAGTAACGACCGCAATAGGTCTACTTGGCACTGACTCTCTGACACGATCAGTGGAAAGCCTTTATGCAAAAACTGAGGCGTTCAATGCTGAGGGTTTAACCGCATTTATGCTTACCGGTGCCTACTGGCACCCATCACCTACCGTTACCGGTTCAATTGGTCGTGACCTTGCATATTTGAGACCGGTTATAGGGCTTAAACTCGCCATTGCTGATACCCGTGGACCTTTCGTGAGTGCCGAAGATCTTGCCGCTATAGCAGCAGAACTTCGCGTTTCAGCTCTGGTGGCAGGTAAGCCTGGAATTATAACCGTTCATACCGGTATCAAAGAGGAACGGCTTGAGTTACTCTTTACAGTCATAAAGAAATATGGCATCCGCGCTGACACATTCATCCCTACCCATGTCAACAGAAAGGATGCACTTCTGCAGGACCAGGTCTTTCAACTTGCTGAAATGGGCGCGACAGCTGATGCAACCTGCCTGACCGAAATGCCGGTAGAGTCAGACAATCACCTGTCCGCAGCCGACTTTGCCTGTCTTGCAGACAAACGTGGTCTATTTGAACATATTACATTCAGTTCTGATGCCGGTGGTTCAATACCTCGCTGGGATAAGGACCGTAAGCACATCGTGGGCATGGGAATCGGCACTCCTGTCTCCCTCTGCTTTGAGCTCAACAGACTGGTCAATGAACTGCACATGGATCTTGGCAAAGCGCTGAAACCGCTGACAACGACTCCAGCTAAGCTTTATGGTCTGCAGGGGCGTAAAGGCGTTATCACACCTGATGCTGATGCTGACGTCATCATTCTTGAACCATCCTCCATGCAGGTTGTGGATGTTGTAGCAGGGGGAACCATCGTTAAGAGAAACGGTACCCTCCTCAAAAAGGGTTATTTTGAGTAAGGAAAGACAGATGCACGCTGACGAAATTCTTTCAGTCAAGAACCTCTCCTTAAGCTTTCCTACGCACGATGGTTTTGTTCCGGTTCTCCATGACGTGAGCTTTTCCATCAAAAAGGGAGAAACGCTGGCGATAGTCGGGGAATCCGGATCGGGTAAAACAGTAACCATGCGCAGGGTAATGCAGCTTCTTGCCAACGTACGGACAGATTCCGGAACAATTCACCTGCGTCGCAAAAATGGCTCTGTTCAGGACATAACACAACTCTCCGGCGATGATGCCGGGAAGATCAGAGGCTTTGATATGTCTATGATCTTCCAGGAGCCGATGACCTCACTTAATCCCTTGTTCACCATTGGTAACCAGATTTCGGAAGCACTGCTTACTCACCAGAATGTTCCCAAGGGCACCCTTAACCAGATGGTTAAGGACCGCCTCGAACTGGTTCGTATTCCGGATGCAGAAAGGCGTATGCATGAGTATCCCCACCAGATGTCAGGTGGAATGCGGCAAAGGGTAATGACAGCTATGGCACTGGCCTGCGAACCGCAATTGCTCATTGCAGATGAACCTACTACAGCCCTCGATGTAACAATCCAGGCACAGATATTAGGACTTATCCGCAACCTTCAGGAAAAAATGGGGATGGCAGTCATTTTCATCACCCACGACATGGGAGTGGTGGCAGAACTGGCCGATCGGGTCCTCGTCATGTATCGGGGAAGGATTGTTGAGGAAAATGATATTCAATCCATTTTCTCCAACCCCAGGCACCCATACACCAGGGCTCTGCTTAAAGCTGTTCCCCGGCTTGGCTGCATGCAGGGCCGCAGAAACCCGGCTACCCTGCCTGTCCTTGAAATGGACAAGGAACTGAAACGTGGTGAAGATGAACCGCTACCGCCGGAGATTGAAATAGACACCGCCAAATATGATGTTGAGCCAATCTTAAAAGTAAAAGATCTCACAACTCATTTTGTTTCCAGAAAAACCTTCTGGGGCAAAGCGACTCATTTGGTTCATGCTGTTGAAAAAGTCAGCTTTGAGCTGTTCCCCGGAGAGACCCTGGGAATTGTCGGAGAGTCAGGCTGCGGAAAATCAACAGCCGGTTATTCTGTTCTCCGATTAGTGCCTGCCCAAGGAGAAATCGTTTTCTGCGGTCAACCGATTATGGATCTTTCATCCAGAGCAATGCAGGGTTTACGTCAGGATATTCAATTCATTTTTCAAGATCCTTTTGCTTCACTTAATCCGCGACTCACTATTGGCGCTTCTATTGAGGAGCCAATGGTGATTCATGGCCTCGGTGACAAAGCGACCAGGATGGAAAAAGTAAAATATCTGCTTGAAAGGGTTGGTATACCTGCTGCTCACTCCAGCAGATATCCACATGAGTTTTCCGGAGGTCAGCGACAGCGGATTGCCATCGCCCGTGCTTTATCTACCAACCCAAAAGTTATCATCGCAGATGAAGCGGTTTCCGCACTCGACGTGTCTATCCAGGCGACCGTCCTCAACCTGATGATGGAACTGCAGAAGGAGTTTAATCTTGCTTATCTCTTTATTTCCCATGATATGGCAGTAGTAGAAAGGGTAAGTCACCGGGTGGCGGTCATGTATCTCGGCCAGATAGTTGAACTCGGTTCAAGAAGAGATATTTTCGAAAACCCAAGCCACCCGTACACTAAAAAACTGCTGGCAGCCGTGCCGGTAGCTGATCCTGCAAGAAGAAGCAATTTTAATATGCTTACCGGTGAAATTCCAAGCCCCGTACGCGCAGTGGATCAACCACCGGAAAAGCTCGTGCTGACCGAAATTTCAGAAGGACATTTTATAGCCAGACCTTCCGCCGAAGAAGGCATCTGGTAATAGCTATCAGCTCAATAATCAGCTGATAACCTTTAATAATCTTAGGAGGAGAGTATGCTGTTTAAAAAAGCTTCACTATTGTTCGCAGCAGGCTTGATGCTAGCCAGTCCGGCTTATGCAGGACCAAATGACATCATCTACGCTTCGGAATCCACTACCAAATCATTAGACCCCCACGACACCTCGGACACCTATTCCGGTGCTATTGAGCGTGCAATTTGTCAGGGGTTAATGGGCTTTGACGAAAACCTCAGCGTCGTTCCTCTGCTGGCTGAAGGCTACACCTTCAATGACACTGCCACCGAGTTTACGTTTACCCTGAGAAAAGGGATTAAATTCCATGATAGTACCGATTTCAACGCAGAGGCTGTCCGGGTCAACATTGCCAGGATGATGACCGGAAAATACAAACGCAGCAGTCTCATGAAACCTGTCAAGGAACTTCAGGTAATTGATGACTATACCGTTCGGTTTATTCTTAATGAACCATTCGGTGCCTTTGTCAACGCTATCGCTCATCCCGGATCTCTTATCCTGAGCCCTAAAGCTATTGCGGAATATGGCGACGAGGTCAGCAAGCACCCTGTCGGTACCGGCCCATTTATCTTTGAAGAGTGGGTTTCTGGTGACCACGTTAAAATACGCAAAAACCCAGATTACTGGCGCGGTGAAGTAAAGGCTGACTCTATCACCTTCCGCCCTGTACCAGAGAGTGGTTCACGATTAGCCATGTTGCGTGCCGGACAGGCCCATTACATCTACCCGATGCCCGCCGAACTGCTTAAAGTTGCAGAAAGTGATCCGAAAATCGAAATCATCTCCAAACCATCGATCATCGAACGATATCTGGTTATGAACACACAATACAAACCGCTGAGTGATGTACGCGTACGGCAGGCCATCAACTATGCACTCAACAAACAGGCAATCATCCGCATCGCCTGGGGTGGAGCCGCCACTGAGGCAGACTCCATCATTCCTGAAAACCTGCAGTTTTACTCAAAACAGGGTGTATGGCCATATGATCTTGCAAAAGCTAAAGAACTCATGAAAGAAGCTGGTTACGAAAACGGTTTCAAAGTAGTTTTTCTCACCCCGAATGCATCTAACCGGTTACGCGCCACAGAAATGGTCCAGCAGCAATTAAAAGAAATTGGCATTACCGGCGATCTTGAGTCCATGGATGTGGCAAGCTTCTATAACAAGCTTGAAGGACATAAAGTAGATGACGCAACCCCTGTGCCATTCATCGCATTCGGCGGCTGGTCTGCTTCTACAGGTGATGCAGACTGGGGTATCCGGCCATTGCTCGCCACCGAGGCTTATCCGCCATCAATGTCCAATTTCGGCTTTTTCTCCAGCCCGGAAGTAGACGAGCTGGTCCAGGCCGGTCTCGCCTCAGCTGACAACAGTATACGCGGAGAAGCGTATCGCAAGTTGCAGGAAAAGATCTGGCCAATGGCACCATGGGGATACCTCCATGTTGATACGCTTATGGCTGCAAAGGTCAAAAATCTTAAAGGTGTCTACCCGCTTCCTGATGGGGCTTTTTCTGTTGAATCTGCAGAATTGACACAGTAACGCGGAGCATTCCGAGATATGATTCGTTTCTTTCTCAAACGCTGTCTTTCTATGATTCCAGTTCTGTTCGTGGTCTCCATTCTGGCATTTGCCTTTGTGCACCTGCTACCTGGAGACCCGGCACGGATGATGGCGGGACAAGACGCTGACCCGGCAACTATCGAGTTGCTGCGTCAGCAACTGGGACTGGACAGGCCTCTGCCTGTCCAGTATCTCCGTTATATCGGTAACCTTTGCACCGGAGATCTGGGCATGAGTCTTCGTACTCAGATCCCGGTATTTGACGAAATTGCCCTCCGGTACATGCCTACCATGCTTCTGGCCATGACGGGTATGGCCTGGTCTGTTATTTTCGGTGTATTTTTCGGTGCAGTCGCAGCTATATACTCTGGAAAGTGGCAGGATTATCTGGCGATGTTCGTCTCAGTTTCAGGTATTTCTGTACCCCAGTTCTGGCTGGGATTACTTCTTATTCAACTTTTTGCCGTTTATCTCGGCTGGTTTCCTGTTGCAGGATATACCGGCAAAGCCTCGGAACTGGTATTGCCCTCTATCACTCTCGGAGCAACAGTGGCAGCAATTATGGCCCGCTTTACGCTTTCTGCATTTCTGGATGTCCTGAGTGAAGAATATATCAGTACGGCAAGGGCAAAGGGCGTTGCAGAGCGTCTCGTTATGTGGAAACACGCCTTTCGAAACGCCCTCATCCCGGTGGTGACCATGATCGGACTCCAGTTCGGCTTTCTGCTCGGTGGTTCAGTTGTAGTCGAAACGGTATTTGCCTGGCCCGGCCTGGGACGGTATATGATCGAAGCAGTGGCAGTACGCGACTATCCCGTATTGCAAGCCCTGCTGCTTCTCTACTCGTTTCATTTCGTTTTCATCAATCTCCTGGTTGATATGGTGTACGCACTGATCAATCCAGAAATTCGCTACGAATAGTATTCACCATGGACCAACAAACAATAACCCCCTTCGGTCTTTTCTGGCACAAATTCAAACAGCGCAAGACTGCTCTTGTTGCAGGAGTTTTTCTTGTGCTGCTGATTGCAACAGCCATTCTGGCCCCCTATGTTGCACCCTATGACCCTTTTGCCATAGACTACAACCTGTCAATGATGCCCCCGAGCCCTGAACATCTGGCCGGAACGGATGTGTATGGCAGGGACATCCTCAGCCGGATTATCCACGGTTCGCGCATATCACTTACTGTCGGTTTTACTTCAGTACTGGTTGGCGCGGTTGTCGGGGTGACTCTGGGTCTCATAAGTGGTTTTTTCGGAGGCATTCTGGATGGCCTGATAATGCGTACCTCTGATGTACTGTTCGCATTTCCAGGCATTCTTCTGGCAATTGCCATAGTCGCTATCCTTGGACCAGGTCTTGTCAATGTGGTAGTAGCAGTTTCAGTATTCAGCATGCCGACATTTGCCAGAATTGTCAGAGGCAGCACCCTGAGCCTTAAAGAGAGTCTGTATGTACGGGCGGCTCAGAGTGTCGGTGCTTCACGAAGGCGGCTTATGTTCGTGCACATTCTGCCCGGGACTCTGAGTGGAGTCATTGTCTATTTCACCATGCGTATCGGCACATCGATTATTACAGCAGCAAGTCTCAGTTTTCTTGGCCTCGGCGCCCAACCCCCCACCCCAGAATGGGGAGCTATGCTTGCTGAAAGCCGTGATTACATTGGCGTTGCCGATCATATGACAATATTCCCTGGAATTGCCATATTTTTAACAGTTCTCTTTTTCAATCTGTTTGGGGATGGCTTGAGAGCAGCATTAGATCCCAAAATTAAGTGAGCCTATTATGAAGCCGTTTATCGCGGTTGTCTGCTATACTGACCTGAACCGCTGTGGCAATGCCTCTAACGTTTTGCCCATACCTTACACAACCGCTATCGAGGCTGCTGGAGGCATACCGTACATCGTTCCCTTTACCAGAGACATGCAGCAGCTGAGAGATGTGCTTAATATTGCACATGGAGTTCTTTTTACCGGGGGCATTGATATTGACCCGGAACGTTACGGAGAACTCAAAAAGGAATGTTGCGGAAATACCGATCATACACTCGATGAATATCAGTTCACAGCCTTTCGCATTACCCTTGAGAGTCGAAAACCGATACTGGCGATTTGTCGTGGTGCACAACTGGTGAATGTCGCTCTGGGCGGAACCCTGTATCAGGACATCTTCTCGGAACTGCCTGGCCTTCTGCACCGTCATTCCGGTGAAAACCTGATGCCTGGTGAGAACCATTCAGTATCAATTGAACCCGGTTCCAGACTTCATGGTTTGTTCGGGTCAACAACTACAGTCAATTCCCGCCATCATCAGGCAATTAAAGATCTCGGTAAAGGATTGCAGATTACTGCACGGTCGTCCGATGGCATCGTAGAGGCAGCTGAACATATTGAGTTGCCAATCACTCTTGTTCAATGGCATCCCGAAATGATGAGATCCGCCTCAGGAGAAATAATACTCCCTTTATTTCAATCTTTGGTTGAGTCATGCCTTTCCTGACGAAGAGAAAATACGATGTATGGTAAACTCAACATAATTACATTGCAGGAAAAATTCCTCAAGATGAACCATGAGCACCTCTCTGCCCTATTAGGAGAATACCTGCAGATCCGGGCGACTTCGCTGAACAGGCTTTCCAGTAACGCTCCCCGTGATGATGAAACAATTCTCTATTTTATCCCGGGCATCCGGAAAATGATTGAGGATATGTACCCGGAATGCACCAGCTATATCCAGGCCAGCAGAGAGATTCTCATCTGCAAACTGAAAGAACTCTTTACCCTCAGCTCCAAAACAGGAAGAATACTGGTTGTAAATGACAACAAAATGAATACAGCAGAAATGCTTCATGATCTCTCTGCCATGAATCTTTCTTTTGATTTTGAAGGGTATTATCCAGGCCAGGATATTCCCGAAAAAATTGAATATATTGTCACTTCTGGCGAGAGAGCTCTTGTACCTGCCCAGTTGCGGCATTTGCCAATTATCGATTGCGGGTTACGATTTATCAGCCTGACAACTATCTTTTCACTATTTGACCATTTCGGCATCCCCTATAATCCTGCACTCCTTGCCAGAAAATATTTACAAACCGTAGTTACTCTTTCTGAAAGATGGCCTTTACTTGGAGAAGGACGATTCATTTCAGATTGGTGTGACACATCACCGGACCAGAGTAAAAAAATTACTTTCCGCGATTTCATTGCTAACAGTAAAGCGATGGAAAAATTTATTCTCCATTCTTCCAAAATTGCTGAAACTGACCAGGCCATTCATATTTATGGTGAAACAGGAACTGGAAAGAGAATGATTTCTGAAGCTATCCACAATCATTCAAGACGCAAAGGCGGACCGTTCATTTCCATAAATTGCGCAACAAGAAGCCAGGAGATTATTGAGAGAGAGCTCTTTGGGGTCCAACGTGATGCCAGCTTCTTCCCAAGTCTGTGGGAATCTGCTTGCGGGGGAACTCTTTGCATTGAAGAAGTGGGAGCCATGGATGAGCGCTTGCAGGCAAAACTATTACAAGCACTCACTGAAAATCGGTATGTTCGTAACGGCAGCAGCGAATACTTAACGATTGATGCCCGAGTGATCACCACCAGCAGCACAAGGTTAGACCAGGGAGCGCATCATCAGTTCAACCGAGACCTTTTGCTGCTTCTGTCCCGTTACACCTGTCGAGTGCCGACACTTAATGAAAGAACAGAGGATTTCGAGGATCTGATCTACAGTTATTTCAAAAAAAATCTGCTCAATAAAAAGATACACATTGCAGATGATGTTATCTCTGACCTTAAAAATTTCGACTGGCAGGGAAATGTCCAGGAGCTGTATAACGTGCTGCAATACATGTCGTGCACCGGCGAAGAAACACTTACCAGAGACGAACTGCCCTATTTCATCACCGGTCAGAATGAACGTGGAACTCCACAATCAATAGTTCCACATGATATCAGCAGTCTCTGCCATGAAATCGAAAAACACGGCTTCCTCGCTGAATCTATTGAAATCCTGAACACCTATTCACAAGGGAAAAAAAATAATATCGCCTACGGGAGAACGCCACTTCAGCGGTTACTTGCTGAACGTGGAATGCACCTGTCTATTCAGCAACTTCGCCTCCGCCTGGAGAAACTCAACGATATGGGTCTTCTCATCGTTCGCCCAGGTAGAGGTGGGACTACCATCTCTGAAAAAGGTGAACAGCTTCTTCAGGCTGCTCTCACATCACTTTAAATACTATTTTTCGGAATACCTTCATGATTGCCTATTTTAACAGCGCTTACCTTGATAAAGAAGAAGTACGCATATCTCCTGATGACCGTGGTTTTCTTTTTGCTGATGGCCTCTACGAGGTTATCCGCAGCTATGGCGGGAAACTCTTCCGGTTGCAACAACACCTTGATCGCCTGACATATGGCGCTGCCGAGTTGCGGTTACCTACCACTGATTTTACCTACCTCTCGGAGGTAGCTCTCGAATTACTGAAAAGAAATGATCTTGAAAAATCAGATGCCACAGTCTATTTCCAGGTGACAAGGGGTGCCGCAAAAAGAGGTCACGCATTTCCTGTACCACAGCCTCAGCTGACTGTTTACGGAGTGGCTACCCCTTTTGATGCCAGAGCTTCACGAAACAATATGCAGGAAGGAATTAAAGCTATCAGCATCCCTGACCAGCGCTGGTCCAGATGTGACATGAAAACCGTTGGACTCACAGCCAATATTCTTGCAAACCAGATCGCCAAAGAAGAAGGTGCACAAGAAGCCATTTTAGTGCGAGACGGTGTATTACTGGAAGGCACTCACAGTAATTTTATGGCAGTCTTCGGTGATACTATAGTGACTGCTCCTGCCTCGAATTATATTCTGAGCGGTATCACCAGAATGGCAATTCTTGAGTTGTGCGCAGCTCATGGATTACATACAGAGCTCAGACCGATATTTGCAAAAGACATCACTCAGGCTTCTGAAGCTTTTATTGTCGGTACCACAGTTGAAGTTACACCAATTTGCCAATTAGACGGCAAGGCCATAGGTTCAGGCCAGCCTGGGCCGGTAGTAACGCTTTTGCAAAAAAAACTGGCAGAGTTCATACAAAACAATCAGTAATGTACAATCGCTATACCCTCTTATGTCTATGAAAAAGAGTGTATCGGGGGATTGGTTCGAGCCGGTGGTCAAAAGAGACATCTCTGCACAGGCCCGAAACTCAAAAAGTAAAAGCTGAAGTCCATTCTGTTATCAGTATTACTACTATTTGGATCTTTCAGTACCTGAACTGATGAGACAACCAATTCCCCTACTCTTTCACAGACCCGGCCAGCAAACCTCGGATAAAATATCTCCCCAGAACGATATAGATAAGCAACACAGGCAAAGCTGCCATAATCGATCCGGCCATAGGCAGATTCCAGCTCACCGCCTGCCCTCCCGCCAACTGCGCCAGCCCCACTGTGATTGGATTATCAGCATGTCGCGTTAGACAGATCCCCCAGAGAAACTCGTTCCAGACCTGTGTGAACTGCCAGAGTGAAGTGACTACGAAACCCGGAACAGAGAGGGGAAATATAATTTTTGTATATATTGAAAAGAATCCGGCACCATCAAGGGAAGCAGATTCCATCAACGAATCAGGAATCTGCGCATAGAAGTTCCTGAAGATCAATGAGGTGATGGGCAGACCATACACCACATGCGCAAGAATGAGTCCAGGCAAACCTCCGTACAGATTCATCGCTCTCAATGTCTGAAAGAGAGGGATCAGGATAACCTGATAGGGAATGAACATCCCGAACAGAAAGAGGGTAAATATGATCTCACTCCCTGGAAATTTCCATTTGGAAAAAACATAACCATTGAGAGAGCCGAGCACTGTTGAAAGTGCTGTAGCCGAAAGCGTCAAAATCACCGAATTGGCTATATTACCTTTCAGCAGACCCAGCGCTTCTGCAAAACTCCCATAATTGACAACTGGTGGCAGTTCCCATGATCGCGGCAAGCTGATATCTGCCGGAAACTTCAGGGCTGTAACCACAGCCAGGTAAGCCGGCATGAGATAGGCAATGGCCAGAAGCACCAGAGCACTATACAAAAAGATTGTGCCGGGAGTGATCTTGCTTTTCATTTATCTGGCTCTCCTCTGCCTGTAACTGCTGACCATATATGGAATAATAAATGTCGCCGCAATCAGAAACAGTATGATCGCAATTGAAGCTCCCCTGGCAAAATCATTGGCCCTGAAAGTGGTCAGATACATATTTAAAGCCGGATGCCCGGTGGCACCATTATCCGGCCCGGTCATGGCAAAAATCAGATCAAACATTTTAAGTGAAATATGGGAGAGAATTATCACCGCGCTGATGGTAATAGGCTTAACCAGAGGCAAAGCGATATGCCGGTAATATCCGACTGTGGTTGCGCCATCGAGCATGGCGGCATCACGGAGGTCCTGCGAGATGCCGGTAAAACCTGCAAGATAAAGTGCCATGGTGTAACCCGAATATTGCCATACCGTAGCCATGATAATACCAAAAGTTGCTATATTGAAACCATGTGTCTCTTCCATAAAGAGGGCTTTGGGCAACATATCACCCCAGAGCCAGCCGCCAACACCCAGCACGACGCCTGGAACCAGCAGCAGTATAGCTTTAACGGGTACACGCTTCACCAACCAGAGACCGGTCACAATCAGCACAACTGATGTGATGTACACGGCAACCTGCAGAAGATTCTGCCAGTTAAACTCCCAGATGGCCCCGGTACTGGAAAGCCATGAAAAGGATATCGGTTCCATGCCTACATATGTCGGCAGAATATTGACTCCGCCCTTAGGAGCAAGCATCCAGCGCCAGATAGTTCCGGATACGATGAAAGAAAGAGACATTGGATAGAGAAAAACAGTTCTGAAAAACGCCTCTCCACGCGGCTTATTATCGAGCAGCATCGCCAACACAAGACCAATGCCGATCGCACCTGCCAGCAGCATGACAGAATAAAATACAGCATTCACCAGATCCTGCCTGAAACCTCCGCCGAGGAAACCGGTAAAAAGATCAACATAGTTGCCAAAGCCGATATAGTTTTTCACCGGATTTATAGCGAGTGCGCCGGAGCCCCCCCAGTCACTTAAAGAGATCCAGAAGGTATTGCCGATAAAGCCGTAAACAAAAATCCCGATGAGGATGATTGATGGCAAAAGTGTCAGAAAAGCCTTTACCCTGTCTTTATTACGCATGCTCTTTCCATACACCCGGCCCGGACATGCCGGACCGGGATATTATAGTCGTAGATTATTTACCGATACCGTTTTTAACAGCAATCTGCTGCGCTGCCTTGGCTGTAGCCATGGCGTTACGGGTTTTCAGAAACATCTCCATAACTGAAGCGAAGTCGTTCATAAAACCTTCATTGGCAGTTACACCATGCGCCAGAGAGCCAACAATACGATCCTTACCGAAATCGCCTGCTGCAGACTGACCGTATTCATTGTATTTGGAAAGATCGCTGTCTGTACGAGCAGAGATAGAACCTTTCAGCGGATTGAACGCATCACTGCCTTCACGGCTGCCGAGAATTTCCAGCCACGCCAGGGCGTTGTCACGCTGTGATGCGCCTTTTGGCAAACCGAAGGAATCTGCAAGGAACATGAAATTTCCACCTGTTCCAGGAGATGCCGCCCAGCCAAAACCACTTCCAGGTGCAAGTTGCTTGGTGATATTCATATATCCGGCAGCCCAGTCGCCCATAACGTTGAAAGCGGCACGACCGTCAACTACCATGTCTGTGGCTTGCTGCCAGCTAAGAGAAGAGGCATCTTTATTCGTGTACTCAAGAACCTTACCGTACAGTTCCCAGGCTTTTACCGCTTCAGGACTGTCAAAGGCCAGTTTACCGGCCCAGAGAGCATCCCAGTTCTCGGCGCCCATAGCGGCAAGAGCAACAGACTCCCAGAGGTGATTTGCTGTCCAGTTCTCGGCAAGAGCCAGAGGAACAATGCCCATCTCCTGCAATTTAGGTGCGACGGCAAAGAACTCGTCCCAGGTTGCGGGTGCAGTTATGCCCCATTTTTCAAGATTCGCAGGAGAAAACCAGAGAACATTTGAGCGATGAATATTCACGGGAACAGACCAGATCCCCGTATCAGTACCGATATTCTTGATCAACCCTTCCGGAAAAGCATCCAGCCAGCCCTTCTCTTGAAAAAGAGGTGTCAGATCTTCCATGCGATCCGCCTTGACCCAGGTACCTATAAGTTCCTGCCCGGCGTGCACCTGAAAACTGTCCGGTGGCTCGCCGCCAAGCATACGGGTTTTCAAAACAGCTTTGGCATTCACGCCGGAACCACCGGTAACAGTGGCGTTAACCACCTTGACTGCCGGATTCTGTTTTTTGTACTCGTCGATTAAAGCTTCCAGAGCAGGACCTTCATCACCAGCCCACCAGGAAAATATTTCTAACTCACCTGTCAATTCCTTGGCCTGAACTACGGGCGAACCCGCCAGCAACAGAGCCGTAAATGCAGCAACACATGTAGAAACTACAAGCCTCTTCATAACAGCCTCCTCATGAAAAAAGTTGGGATACGACAGCTGATTGTTTTCAGACTGCCAAATACTACAGCACACCTACACAATTGCTTCTTCTGTTTCCGGGTCAAAAAACAGTAGTCTCTCGAGATCAATCCCCAGTTCCATCTGCTCACCCGGACGAGCCTCCACCCGTCCCTCTAACTCAGCCAGCATAGTGTTGCCACCCACTTGAAATTCAAGTAACGACTGGCCACCAAGTATTTCTGCAACCACCAC